>NZ_JAYJLD010000029.1 GCF_035282765.1 Ferviditalea candida
TTCAAAGACAGTCCAAGCCACCTAACGGTGGCTCGGAACACTACAAAAGTGACATTTTCTCGGACGAGTTAAGGTGACATTTTCTCAGACGTTTGACACTCATGGCGCGAAACCCATTGACTGAATCGGACACCCGTGATAAAATTCGGTATGTTCTTTACTTTGCTAATATGGTAGCATGGTAGCATACTAAAGCGTTTGATGGTTCGTTCTAAAATAAATCGTTGCATCCTGAGGTGAATAAGGTGTCTCAGCCAAAAGTATTTGAAAAGCCGACCGGCGTCAGGGATTATCTCCCGGAGGCGGTCGCCAAGCTCCGCAGCATTGAGCTTCGCGTGCTGGAATGCATGCAGCGATGGGGCTATCAGCAGATTATGACTCCGACCTTGGAGTATTACGATACGGTGGGAATTGCCAGTTCGACATCGAACAACCGGCTGTTCAAGCTGCTGGACAACAAGGGGACGATGCTGGTGATGCGCTCGGACATGACCGCCCCGATTGCCCGGGTGGTCGCTTCGCTGCTCAAGGACAAACCGTTCCCTGTAAGATTATCGTATCACTCCAACGTGTTTCGCGCAATTGAGGAAGAGGCGGGCCGGGAAGCGGAGTTTTTTCAGACCGGCGTCGAGCTGGTGGGCGACGCTTCGCCGGAAGCCGATGCCGAGATTGTGGCCCTGGCGATTGCTTCCTTGAAAGCGGCGGGTGTGGAGCAATTCAAAATCGCGCTCGGTCATGCCGGATTCCTGAACGGCTTGTTCGACCAAACGCTGCCCGGCCGGCACGAGGAGCAAACGGCGCTCAAAGAATGCCTGCAGAACAGGGACTATGTCGGCTTCCGCTATCACCTGCAGCAGCTGCATTTGGATGATGAGGCCCGGGAGGAGCTGGAGAGCATTCTTCGCCTTCGGGGAGGAGTGGAAATCTGCAGAATGGCGGATAAGATTACCCATGCCGACATGGCGAAGGAGTCGCTGCGCCATCTCTGCGAGGTATGGGAAATTCTCAAAGCCTACAAGGTGGACCGGCATGTGATGATCGACCTGACGATGATTGGAAATTTCGCTTATTATACGGGCATGATTATGGAAGGGTATGCCGAGAACCTGGGATTTCCGGTGCTGAACGGAGGACGTTACGACAATCTGCTTGCCCAGTTTGGACGCCCCGCGCCGGCAACCGGATTTGCGCTCGAAACCAACCGCATTATGCAGGTAGTCAACGGCGGAGTTGAACCGGAGGCTTACCGAGTGCTTGTTCTTTATTCACAGGAAAAAAGGGAAGAAGCGATCCGCACCGCGTTGGAGCTTCGTACCCGTGAAGGTTATATGGTGGAAACGAAGAGCGTGTCCGCCGGGGAGGCAATCGGGGAGACCGGATTGTCGGAGGGCGAACGGGTTGCCTACGAAGGACAGCTGTATGATGATATTATTCAGTTTACGGAATAGGAGGTGCGGCGAAAATGACACAGGATCTGTTGAGGGTGGCCATGCCCAAAGGGCGCATATATAAACAAGCCTCAAAGCTGTTCCGGGAAGCGGGAATCCCGATTCCCGACGATTTCGACGACTCCCGCAAGCTGATTATTCCTTTTCCCGAAGCGGGAATGGAATTCATCATGGCCAAGCCCGTCGATGTGCCGACCTATGTGGAATACGGCACCGCGGACATCGGAGTGGTCGGCAAGGACGTGCTGATCGAGGAAAACCGTAGGGTCTATGAGCTGCTTGACTTGAATATCGCCCGCTGCCGGATGTCCGTGATCGGCCTGCCGGACTGGAAGCCCGTGCTTCATCCGCGGGTGGCGACCAAATATCCGAATGCGGCATCCCGGTATTTTCGTGAAAAAGGCCAGCAGGTGGAAGTGATCAAGCTGAACGGGTCGATTGAATTGGCTCCGCTGATCGGGCTTGCCGACCGGATCGTGGACATGGTGGAAACCGGGCAGACCTTGAAGGAGAACGGTCTGGTGGAGCTGGAGCAGATCCACTCGATTACCAGCCGCCTGATCGCCAACCGGGTCAGCTACCGGATGAAGAACGACCGGATCCAGGAAATTTGCGACCGTCTGCAGCAGGTCGTTTCGGTTGCGACATGATTGCGTGAGGTTGATTTGAGATGATGTGAGATTGACTGGATGGAGATCGGCGATGGAAATCGACGTCATGACCTGCATCGAATGACGGCTTGAAGCAGTAATTGTTGCGTGAGGAGGCGCGGTTATGCGTATCGTGAAAGCTTCGGAATTCTCGTTGAAGCGGGAAGTGGAATACGGTTCTCTCGAGCAGAACCTGGCAGTGAAAGAGATAATTGAAAGGGTCCGCCTGGAAGGGGACCTTGCAGTGCGTCATTATACGGAGAAATTTGACCGGGTAGCCGTCGGGGAGCTGCGTGTGGAGCAGGAGGAGATCCGCGCCGCATACGAAAAGGTCGAGGCGGACTTTCTGGAAGCCATCCGTGAAGCAGCGGCCAACATCCGCGCATTTCATGAGAAGCAGAAAAGACATACCTGGATGGATCTTCAGCCGGACGGCGCGATACTGGGTCAGTTGATCCGTCCGCTGCGCAGGGTGGGGGTTTATGTGCCCGGAGGCAAGGCGGCTTATCCGTCCTCCGTGTTGATGAATGTGATACCCGCCCAGGTGGCCGGGGTTCCGGAGATCGTGATGGCGACCCCTCCGGCGACGGCCGGGGAGGACGGGATCAATCCATACATTCTTGTTGCCGCCGCTGAGGCGGGTGTGCGGGAAATCTACCGGGTCGGCGGCGCCCAAGCGGTTGCCGCGCTGGCCTACGGGACGGAGAGCATCGCTCCGGTCGATAAAATCGTCGGGCCGGGCAACATCTATGTCGCTTTGGCCAAAAGGAACGTGTACGGAGTCGTGGACATCGACAGCATCGCAGGACCGAGCGAGATCGTTGTCCTGGCAGACGAAACGGCCGATCCGCTGTTTGTGGCAGCCGATCTGCTGTCCCAGGCGGAGCACGATGAGATGGCTTCGGCAATTCTGATCACCGCGTCCGAACGGCTGGCGGATCAGGTTCGCTCCGAGGTTGAGCGGCAGCTCGAGTCACTTCCGCGCAAACCGATCGCTGCGCGCTCTATCGAGGATTACGGGGCGATTCTGCTGACGGACAGCTTGGAAGAAGGGATACGCGCCGTGAATCAGCTCGCTCCGGAGCATCTTGAGCTGATGGTGGGATCCCCGTTTGAAATTCTGGGAAAAATCGAGAATGCGGGGGCCATCTTCCTCGGAGATTACAGCTCCGAGCCGGTTGGGGATTACTTTGCCGGACCGAACCACATTCTGCCGACGAACGGCACGGCCCGATTCTCCTCCCCGCTCAATGTCGACGATTTTCTCAAAAAATCAAGCCTGATCCACTACAGCCGCGACGCGCTGCTGAACAACGGCGGCAAGATCATGACGCTGGCCCGGCACGAAGGGCTCGAGGCCCATGCCCGAGCGATTGAAGTCCGTTTAAGAAAAGAGGGGAAGTAGCATGAGCGACGGAAATAACATGAGCGGCAACCAGCAGAACGGCAGGTCGGCGGAGATTGCGCGGAAAACGAATGAAACCGATATCCGCCTGGCATTCGCGTTGGATGGAACCGGGATATCGGAGATCGAGACGGACGTTCCTTTTCTCAACCACATGCTGGACTTGTTTGCCAAGCACGGGCAGTTTGATCTGCGTTTGAATGCGAAGGGGGATGTAGATATTGACGACCACCACACGGTGGAGGATATCGGCATCTGCCTGGGGCAAACCGTTCGCCAGGCGCTCGGCGACAAAAAGGGAATCAAGCGCTACGCCAATGTATTTGTTCCGATGGATGAAGCGTTGGCGCAGGTTGCGATCGATATCAGCAACCGCCCACATCTTGAATACCGGGCCGAGTTTCCTTCGGCTCAAGTGGGCAGCTTCTCTACGGAAATGGTGCATGAATTTTTGTGGAAGTTCGCCTTGGAGGCCCGCATCACGCTGCATGTCATTGTTCACTACGGGCGGAATACGCACCACATGATAGAGGCCGTATTCAAGGCGCTCGGCCGGGCGTTGGATGAAGCGTCCTCGATCGATCCGCGGGTGCAGGGGGTTCCGTCCACGAAAGGAGTGCTTTAGCTTGATCGCAATCATCGATTACGGCATGGGCAATCTGCACAGCGTCAGCAAAGCGGTGGAGCGTTTGGGGCACCAAATGAAGATCACCTCCGACGCGCAGGAAATCCTGTCCGCCGACGGGGCGATCCTGCCGGGCGTCGGCGCCTTTGGCGATGCGATGCATTATTTGCGGGAAACGGGACTGCGCGAGGTGGTGCTGCAGTTTGCCGCTTCCGGCAAGCCGCTGCTGGGCATCTGCTTAGGGATGCAGCTCTTGTTTAGCAGCAGCGAAGAGCACGGAATGCATACCGGCCTCGATTTGCTGCCGGGACATGTCGTCCGGTTCCAGGGCGATTTCAAGGTGCCCCATATGGGCTGGAACCGCCTTTCCTTCCGGAGGCCGTCAGCTCTGTTCGAAGGGCTGGACGAAGGCTACGTCTATTTTGTGCACTCCTATCACGCGCTTCCGTCAAGACCCTCCGACCTGCTGGCGACAACGGATTACTATGGCGAGGTTGCAGCAGTCGTCGGCCATGAAAATATATACGGCATGCAGTTTCACCCGGAAAAAAGCGGCGCGATGGGCATGAAGCTGCTCGAAAACTTTGTCAATCTGACGCTGGTTCGCCATTGAGCCCGTCATGATCAATCATCGGAGGCTAACGAATATGTCATCGTTTATCATTTATCCCGCCATTGATATCCGGGGCGGGAAATGCGTGCGTCTGGTACAGGGAGATTACAACCGGGAAACCGTTTATAACGACAATCCGGTTGAGGTCGCCCGCCAGTGGAAGGCTCAGGGCGCCGAATGGATTCATCTGGTCGATCTGGACGGAGCGAAGGCCGGACATCCCGTCAATGAAGATGTGATTGGTGAAATCGCCCGCAGTGTCGATATTCCTGTCCAGGTCGGTGGCGGACTCCGCACCCGGGAGGATGTCGAGCGGCTGCTGTCCAAGGGCGTCTCGCGGGTCATTCTGGGCACAGCGGCGATTGAGAACCGCGATTTTGTACAGTGGGCATTGGCGCACCATGGAGATCAAACAGCTGTCGGCATCGATGCCAGAGACGGCTATGTGGCGACACGCGGCTGGCTGGAAACCTCGCAGATCAAGGCGGTGGATCTGGCTGTCGAGCTGGCGGCGCAGGGGGCGCAGACCTTTATTTTCACGGACATTTCCAGAGACGGCATGATGGGCGGGCCGAATGTGGAATCGATCGTCGGCCTCGCCAAAGTTTCCGGAAGACCGGTGATCGCCTCCGGCGGCGTCAGCCAGTCTTACGATCTGCTGGAGCTGGCGAGACACAAGGAGAACGGAGTCGCCGGCGCGATTGTCGGCAAAGCGCTGTACACGGGAAGCCTCCGGCTGGCTGAGGCGTTGGAAATGCTGTCGGACCCAGAGGAACAATAGAGGAGAACAGAGATGCTAACGAAAAGAATCATTCCTTGTTTGGATGTCAAGGACGGGCGCGTCGTCAAGGGCGTGAATTTCGTCAATTTGCGCGATGCGGGGGATCCCGTGGAGCTGGCGGCATTTTATGACCGTGAAGGCGCGGATGAGCTGGTTTTTCTCGACATTTCCGCTTCCCACGAAGGACGCGCGACGATGGTTGAGGTCGTCAGAAAGACGGCGGGGGAGATCACGATTCCCTTCACCGTCGGAGGCGGTATTTCGCAGGTCGAGGATATGAAGCGTCTGCTCCGGGCCGGAGCGGACAAAATCGGGATCAACACCGCGGCCGTAAAAAACCCGCAGCTGATTGCCGAAGGTGCGCGGAAATTCGGGTCCCAGTGCATTGTAGTGGCAATCGATGCCAAGTATAATGAACAGTGGGGAGAGTGGGAGGTTTACACTCACGGAGGACGGACACCTACGGGCATCAAAGCGCTGGAATGGGCGTCGCATGCCGAGGAGCTCGGCGCCGGCGAGCTGCTGTTGACCAGCATGGATGCCGACGGCACCAAGGACGGCTTCGATCTGCGGCTGACCCGGGCGGTCGGCGAGCGCGTCGGCATTCCGGTGATCGCTTCCGGCGGCGCGGGCCGGGTCGAGCATTTTTATGATGTGTTCGCAGACGGACAAGCGGATGCCGGGCTGGCCGCATCGATTTTTCATTATAAGGAAATCACGATCAAAGAGGTCAAGGATGACCTCAAGCGCAGGGGGGTTGAAGTCCGTGACTGAGGGGATACTGCAAGAGAATCTGCGTGAGACGCTGCAGGAATTGATGGAACAAATCCGCTGGGATACGGCCGGACTGGTTCCCGCCGTGGTCCAGGATGCCGTCGGCAAGGATGTATTGATGCTGGCCTATATGAACAGGGAATCCCTGGTTAAATCGGTGGAAACCGGGCAAACCTGGTTCTGGAGCCGCTCGCGTTCCGAGCTTTGGAACAAAGGAGCGACCTCGGGACATGTGCAGAAGATCAAGTCGCTGAAGTTCGACTGCGATGCCGATACGCTGCTGGTACAGGTTGAACAGACCGGTCCCGCTTGCCATACAGGGAAGTACAGCTGCTTTTACAGGGAGCTGCCGCTCGGCGGCGGCAAGTCGCAGCAAGCTGCGGAGCAGGAAGCGGCAGCGGGTTCCCCGGCGGAAGCAAACGGTATCCGCGGCGGCGAGCGTTTCCAAATTCTCGCGGCGCTGGAATCGCTGATTGCGCAGCGTGATGCGGAGCGGCCGGAAGGAGCCTACACGACCTATTTGTTTGAAAAGGGCCTGGACAAAATCCTCAAAAAAGTCGGGGAAGAAACCGCCGAGGTGATTATCGCCGCCAAGAACCGCAGCAATGAGGAGCTGCGCTTTGAGGTTTCCGACCTGATCTTCCACCTGCTGGTCCTGCTGCGCGATGCCAAGCTGCCGCTGGACGATGTGCTGAACGAGCTGAACAGCCGGCATATCCGCAAACCGAAGGGTGAGTTCAGGTGATCGGGATCGACTATCACACGCATCACGACCGGTGCGGCCATGCCGAGGGCTGCTTGGAGGAATACGTGCGCAAAGCGCTCGAAATCGGGCTGACCCAGCTTGGTCTGTCTGATCATATGCCGCTGATTCATATTGATCCGGCGACATATTATCCCGGAATGGCCATGCCGATGGAGGAGCTCCCGGCATATGTCGAGGAATGCTTCCTTTTAAAGGAAAAGTACAAGGGCCAAATCGACATCCGGGTCGGACTCGAAGGGGATTATATCGAAGGGTATGAGGAGGAAATTGAACGGATTGTCCGTTCTTATCCGTGGGATTATGTCATCGGCTCGGTTCATTTTCTCGGCGAATGGGATATATCCGACCACCGTCAATTGGACGGCTGGAAAACCCGCGACGTCAACGAAGTCTACAAGCAGTATTATGACGCGGTGCAGAAGGCCGCGAAGACCGGCCTGTACGATTTTATCGGCCATATTGATGTGATCAAGCGGTTCGGCTATCAGCCGAATGAGGACATGACCTCGCTCGAGAAAGAGACGCTCGATGTGATCAAACGCCAGGATCTGGCGATTGAGCTGAATGCCTCCGGACTGCGGATGCCGACCAAGGAGATGTTTCCCTCACGCCGCATGCTGGAATATTGCCTGACGAAGGGGATTCCTGTTACACTCGGCTCCGATGCCCATACGCCGGGTCGGCTTGCGCAGTATTTGGATGAGGCGGAGGCGCTGCTGAAGGAGATCGGTTTCCGCGAATTAGCGACGTTCGAGCGCAGGCAGCGCAGGATGATCAGCTTTTAAACAGCTTGGTCCGCATGGAAAGATTGCGGTTTTTGAAATGATAAACGGTTGAAGGTATAATGAAATCAATGTCAGGTTTTAGCGAACGGATGTTGTTCGGACTGTCAGTACCATTTTCAGGAGGGTGTCATGGGCATCGATAATATTAGAATCTTCTCGGGCTCTTCCAATCCCGTGCTTGCCGAAAAAATTTGTCAGCAATTGGGACTGCCCCTGGGCGTAATCAAGCTTTCCAAGTTTAAAAGCGGAGAATTGTACTGCTTGTACATGGAATCCATCCGCAATAACGACGTTTTTCTGGTACAGACGTTTTCCCACCCCATCAACGATCATTTCGTTGAGCTGCTGGTGATGATCGACGCGGCCAAAAGAGCCTCCGCGCGCACCATCAATTTGGTCATTCCCTATTACGGGTATTCCCGCCAGGAACGAAAGTCCGCTCCGCGTGAGCCGCTTTCCGCCAAAATGGTGGCCGATGTGCTGACGACCGTGGGCGCCGACCGGGTGATCACGATTGACCTTCACGCGCCGGCGATTCAGGGCTTCTTCAACATTCCGGTCGATCATCTGACGGCGCTTGATTTGATCAGCGATTACATCCGCAGGAAAAACATCTACAATCCGATCATCGTGTCTCCGGATGCCGGCCGCGCGACGACCGCGGAGCGTTTGGCGAGCAATCTGGATTCGCCGTTTGCGATCATGATCAAAAAGCGCCCCAAACACAACGAATCGGTGATTACACATATCATCGGGGAAGTGGAAGGCCGGACGCCGATCATCATTGAGGACATGATCGATACGGGCACAACGATCGTCAATGTCGTCGAGGGGCTGAAGGAAAGAGGAGCCGAGGACGCTTTCGTTTGCGCGACGCACCCGATCTTTTCCCCGCCCGCCCTGGAGCGTTTGGACCATCCGAACATCAAGGAAGTGGTTGTGACCGATTCGATCGCGATCCCGGACAACCATCCGGAACGCTTCAAGGTCATATCCATGGCTCCGCTCCTTTCGGATGCGATCCGGATTATCGCAGAGGGCGGTTCGATCAGCACGCTGTTCAAATACGGGGGAGTTTAGGGTTTAGGAGATTGAATGGGCGTATGTTATACTTAGAGTAATGTAATTCGAGACGCTTTCTCCGGGAGGTGCTTGTGAAGGTGAAGAATAAAACGGTGGCACGGCGGCAGAAGCCCAAAGTGATTCCCATCAAGATGGATGCCACGTTCTTTTTCGAAAGAGCACTTCAATCTCTTGACCGACTGCATTACGATAAGGCGTTGAAATATTTCCGCAGGGCGGTCGAGTACGAGCCGGATAATCCGGTAAATCACTGCAACATGGCGGGCATCTTGTCGGAAATGGGGCAGTACGAGGAATCGAATGCGATTCTCAAAAAGGTGATCGAGGAAATCGATCCGACCATGACGGAATGCTACTTCTATATGTCGAACAACTTCGCCAATATGGAGGATTACGAGTCCGCCGAAACTTCTCTGGTTTCTTATCTGGAGAAGGACCCCGAGGGGCAATTCCTTGAGGAATCGGAAGAGATGATGGAATTGTTGAGCTATGAGCTGGACAGACCGGCTCAAATCAAGACCATCAAAAGCAGGGAAAATCTGTTTGAGCATGATAAAGCCAGGATGATGCTCGAGGAAGGCAAGTTCTCGGAAGCTGCCAAAGTGTTGGAAAAGCTGGTTCGCAAATATCCGGATTTTCTTGCGGCGCGCAACAATCTTGCGCTTGCGTATTACTATCTTGCCGATTACAAAAAAGCGCTGCAAAGCGTCGAGGGAGTGCTCGAAGCCGATCCGGGCAACCTGCATGCGCTCTGCAACCTGGCGATTTTCTATTCCCATCTCGGCGAACGGGAGAAGCTGAATCCGCTTCTGGAACTTCTGGAAAAAACCGTTCCGTACCATTCCGAGCACGCCTTCAAGCTGGCGACGACAATGGGAATACTGGAACGGCACGAAACAGCATACCGCCTGTTTGTGCGCCTGCTCAAAGGGGAAGAAGCGACTTACGACCCTGCGCTCTATCACTATACGGCTGTAGCGGCATGGAATACGGGGCGGTACGACAAGGCCAGAAAATACTGGAAACAGGCAGAGAAGCTGGACCGCGAATCGGACATCCCGAAATTTTATTTGAGCCAGCTGGATGGCATCCGTGATGGCGGCAATGACGTTTCGCTCAGTTATCACTATCATCTGCCGTATGAGGAACAATTCAGGATGCTGGAGAAAACCCCGGCCAAGATGCTTGAGCAGTTCGGCAGGGATCCGCTCGTTCGCTCTTCGTTCTTCTGGGCGCTCCGGCACGGGGATTATGATACCAAGCTGCAGATTCTCCAAGCGTTCGGAATCATTTATGATTCCGAGATTGAACAAGCGCTGCGCAGCTTTTTGAAGGAGCCGGCCGAGGCGGACGAATTGAAGCGGATCGCTATTTTTCTCCTGCGCAACATGGGAGTGAAGGAGCCTTTGCATGCGGTAATGAGCGGGAAGGCTACCGATATCCCCTCGCTGCAGCATTCCGCAAATCTTCCCGTCTGGGAAAAGAAATGGCAGGAAATCGTCGACACCGCCTTGAAGCGGATGGACCGGCGTTACGATATCATTCAAAGACACGATCTGCAGACGCTGTGGGAGGAATTTCTGACCCGCATGTATCCGGCGGTCCCCAAAATTCACAAAATTGAAGGATGGGCGGCGGCGCTTGAGTATTTAACCGCCAAAATGCACCGCAGAACCATCTCCTATCAGGAGGTTTCCTACCGGTATGAGGTTTCGGTCAGCACCATCAAGAAATATGTGAAGCTGATCGATGAAACCTGCGGCATTCGGGAGAAGATGGAAGCGATATTCTCCAAATACAGAGAAAAACTATAATGATCTTTAACAGAGTAATGAAATAATTAGAGCATGTGAATTTTCAGGGGTGGGAGGTATTCAAGAATGTATCAATCGGTAATTATCGGAACGGGGCCCGCCGGTCTGACGGCAGCCATTTATCTTGCCAGAGCCAATCTGAATCCGCTGGTGATTGAAGGACCGGAACCGGGCGGTCAGCTGACGACCACGACCGAGGTCGAGAATTTCCCCGGATTTCCCGAAGGAATTATGGGACCTGAATTGATGGAAAATATGCGCAAGCAGGCTGAAAAATTCGGCGCGGAATTCCGCAGAGGCTGGGTGAATCAGGCCGATCTGTCGAAACGGCCGTTCAAGCTGACCATCGAGGGCGGCGAAGTCATTGAAACGCAATCGCTGATCATTTCCACAGGCGCTTCCGCCAAACTTCTCGGCATTGCCGGGGAGAAAGAAAACATCGGACGCGGCGTCAGCACTTGCGCGACATGCGACGGATTTTTCTTCCGCGGGAAGAAGATCATCGTCGTCGGCGGCGGAGATTCCGCCATGGAAGAAGCGAATTTCCTGACCCGATTTGCAACGCAAGTGCGTCTGGTGCATCGCCGCGATGAATTGAGAGCCTCCAAAATCATGCAGGAGCGCGCCAAAGAGAACAAGAAGATCGTCTGGAGCCTCAACCGTACACCGGTTGAAGTAATTGCCGGCGAGCACGGTGTAACCGGCTTGAAGGTGACCAATAATGAAACCGGCGCCGAAGAAATCCTGGAAACCGACGGAATCTTCGTGGCGATCGGCCATACTCCGAACACCAAGTTTCTGGAAGGCCAGATTACCACGGACGAAACCGGGTACATTCTCGTCAAGCCTGGAACGACGATGACGAATATCGAAGGCGTATTTGCCTGCGGCGACGTACAGGATCTCCGGTACCGTCAGGCAATCACTGCTGCGGGCAGCGGATGCATGGCCGCTCTGGATTGCGAGAAATTCCTGGAAGGCCAGGCGGTTCACGATTGGAGCAAGAGCCTGTAATTTGAGACAATCACAAATATAGCCTGGTGGCCAAACGCCCGCCAGGCTTTTCTTGATGCTTAGGAAATTAAAACTTTTCATTTCTGTGATAACGGCTTTCGCTTACAATGGTCTTAGATCAAGGTTGAGGAAGAATGCTCCTATGATCTCAGGCGGGGGGGAAAGTCGAGATGATCCCGAAACAGCGCTAAAGTATGGGTTTCGTTATTTCAGTCACCCGAAGGGTGATTTTGTTCATACTATGGAATACAAAAAATTTCGAGGTGGAAGCAGGTCTTCCTCCTCGTTTTTTTAGCCGCATAAGATTTTGCAGAATAGCGGGCAACGCTGCCCCACTTCCTTGACTTGACCTGCTATCAGGGTTGGCTTATAGTTGGAACAGGAAGAACTCTATAGGAAACGGAAGCTCCGGTGGAATGTATTGGGGTGTGAAAGGATGTCAAACGAAAACGAAATTTTTGTTGGTGTGGATCTGGGAGGCACCAGCATTAAAATCGGCCTCTGTGACAAAAACGGCAGGCTGCTGCATAAAATGGAAGGGCCGACGGAAACCGAACGGGGAGTCGACCATGTCATCGACACAATAGCCGTTTATGCCCGCAGGATCGTTGCGGATTCTTACCTAAGCTGGGATCAGGTGGCGGGAATCGGAATCGGGATCCCGGGATTTACGGATATCCCCGACGGGATTGTCATCCTCGCTCCGAATCTGCACTGGCACAATGTGCCGGTCAGGGGGATGCTGGAAGAGAAGCTTGGAAAGAAAGTCGTCATCGACAATGATGCCAATGCGGCCGCTCTGGGGGAATTGTGGAGCGGAGCAGGCAAGGATATCGACAATGTTGTCTGTTACACGTTGGGAACCGGTGTCGGCGGCGGTATTATCGTAAACGGAAAGATTTATCGGGGATTTTCGGGTGTGGCCGGAGAGTTGGGGCATATGCAGGTTGTGCCGGATCTGGAGGCCATCCAATGCGGCTGCGGCCAGATGGGTTGCCTGGAAACCGTTGCTTCGGCGACGGGGATTATTCGCATGGCCCGGGACGCAGTGGAACGGGGAGAGCATACCCCTTTGTCTTTGCTCGATCGGCTTTCCGCAAAGAATGTCCTTGATACGGCGAAATCCGGAGATGAAGTGGCCCTGCGGATTGTCAACCGGGCGGCCCGCTATTTGGGCAAATCGATGGCTCTGATTGCGGTTGTGATCAATCCGCAAAGATTTATTGTTGGCGGCGGCGTGTCCCTCGCAGGGGAAATCCTCCTGCAGCCGGCCCGCGAGGCTTTCGAGCAATTCACGCCGGAACCGGCGCGGGAAGGCGTGGAGATTGTGACGGCCTTGCTGGGCAATGACGCCGGTATGGTCGGAGCTGCCGGGCTGCTGCTGAAAGGCTGATATTGGGGTTGCGGGACAGGAGGGAATTGTGATGAATGATGTGCATAGCCTTTCCAGATTGGTGATCATTACGGGAATGTCCGGAGCGGGAAAGACGATTGCTGTCCAAAGCCTGGAGGATTTGGGCTATTTTTGTGTTGATAATCTTCCGCCTGTGCTGATTCCGAAATTTGCTGAATTGATCGAGCAGTCCAAAGGCCGGATCGCCCGTGTGGCTTTGGTGATTGACCTTCGGGGCAGGGAATTTTTCACGTCGCTGTCGGAATCCTTGAGCTATATCAGGGATAATCATACGATCGAATATGAAATTTTGTTCCTGGATGCTACGGATCAAGTGCTGGTTCAGCGTTATAAGGAAAGCAGGCGCCGGCATCCTCTTGCACCGGAGGGTCTGCCGCTGGAAGGTATTTCACTGGAACGCAAGCTGCTGGAGGAGCTTAAGGGGATGGCCACGCTGGTCATGGACACCAGCAATTTGAAGCCGGCGCAGTTGAAGGAGAAGATCGCGGCACATTTTCACAGCATTCGGCCGAATACCATATATATCAATGTAACCTCCTTCGGCTTCAAGTACGGAATCCCGATCGATTCGGATCTGATCTTCGATGTCCGTTTCTTGCCGAATCCGCACTATCTTGAGCATCTTCGTCCGCGAACCGGCCAGGATCCCGAGGTGTATGATTACGTCATGAAGTGGTCCGAAACCAAGGATTTTTTGAACAAGCTGCTGGATATGCTCAATTTTTTGATTCCCCATTATTTAAAAGAAGGAAAAAGCCAGGTCGTCGTCGGGATCGGATGTACCGGTGGCAAGCACCGCTCGGTAGCCGTAGCCGAATATTTGGGAAAGATGCTGGGCAATGGAGAAACGGAGGTCGTCCGGGTAAGCCATCGGGATGCCGATCGTGATCGGCGGCCAGAGGTGAACGGATGAGACACGAATCTGTTGAAATGCTTCCCAAAGTGGTGGTGATCGGAGGGGGCACCGGTCTGTCCGTGATGTTAAGAGGCCTGAAAGACAAACCGTTGGACATTACCGCCATCGTAACGGTTGCCGATGACGGAGGAAGCTCTGGTATTCTGCGGTCCGAATTGCAGATCCCGCCGCCGGGCGATATTCGCAATGTGCTGATCGCGCTGGCCGATGTGGAGCCGGTGCTGTCGAGGGTGCTGCAGTACCGATTCTCTTCCGGCAACGGTTTGGCCGGGCATAATTTGGGAAACCTGATACTTGCGGCGATGGTCGATATTACCGGTGATTTTGCAACCGCCGTCAAAGAATTGAGCAAGGTGCTTGCCGTCCGGGGGCGCGTGCTGCCCGCTGCGGGTCAGGCGATCGTGCTGAAGGCGGAAACGGGTGACGGCCGGATTATCGTAGGCGAATCCAACATTCCGAAGGCGAGGCAGTCGATCAAGCGGGTCTGGATCGAGCCGTCCGATGTCAAGCCCCTCGATGAAGCCATTGAGGCGATTCGCGAAGCGGACGCGATCGTGATCGGTCCGGGAAGCCTTTTTACCAGCATCATGCCGAATTTGCTCGTCCCGCAGATGTCGCGCACGATTGTGGAATCGGCCGCCATGAAGGTGTTTATTTGCAATGTGATGACGCAGCCGGGAGAAACGGACGGTTTTTCCGTCAGTGATCATCTCGAAGCAATCCGGCGGCATATCGGACATTCGTTGTTCGATTATGTCATCGTGAATAACGGGGAAATCCCCGCCCAGGTGCTGGAACGTTACGCGGAGAAGGGGTCGGCGGCCGTCGGCCTGGATCTCGACCGGGTGCGAGAAATGGGATATGACGTCATCACCGACCGTCTCGTAAAGTATCATACTTATTTACGGCATGACGCCGATAAATTGAGCCGTCGCATCCATGAGCTTGTCGACCTGTGGATGAGGAAGAGGTGAACCCTTTTGTCCTTCGCATCGCAAACGAAAAAAGAATTGACCATGATTGAAGCTGATGCTTGCTGCGAGAAGGCCGAGCTTTCTGCATTGATCCGGATGAACGGATCGGTGGAGGTTTCCAATCAGCGGATCCAGCTTGACGTTTCCACGGAGAATGCGGCGATCGCCCGAAGGATTTACAGCTTGGTCAAAAAATTGTTCGGGATTCAAGCCGAGCTGATGGTCCGCAAAAAAATGCGCCTGAAGAAAAACAACGTCTACATCGTTCGCATCCCGGAACGGATTCAGGAGATTTTGTCCGAGCTGCATATTGTCTCTACCGGATTTCAATTTACGCCGGGGATCGATGAGAAGATCATCGAGAATCACTGCTGCAGAAGAGCTTACTTGCGCGGAGCGTTTCTGGCAGGGGGCTCGGTCAACAATCCGGAGGGCTCGTCGTACCATCTTGAGATTTTTTCGATGTATGAGGAGCACTGTCAGTCGGTTTGCGATTTGGCGAACAGCTTCGATTTGAATGCCAGATGCCTCGAACGCAAAAAGGGGTACATTTGCTATATCAAGGAAGGCGAAAGAATTATCGAATTTCTGAATATTATCGGCGCGCATCAGGCGCTGTTCAAGTTTGAAGACGTCCGGATCATGCGGGATATGCGCAATTCCGTCAACCGGATCGTCAATTGTGAAACGGCCAATCTGAATAAAACGGTTGGAGCGGCTGTCCGGCAGATCGAAAACATCCGCCTGCTGGAAAAGGAAATCGGCTTGGAGAATTTGCCGGAAAAGCTGCGGGAAGTGGCCGAAGTGCGGCTCCAGCATCCGGATATCAACCTGAAAGAAGTCGGCGAACTGCTCAAGGATAAGGTCAGCAAATCGGGCGTGAATCACCGTCTTCGCAAAATTGACGAATTGGCAGAAAAAATCAGGAACTCCAAGTGAATTTTCAAGGGATGTAGTGAAATTTGGAGAAAAATGTTATACTATTTAACAATGATACGGATTTAATGAATGATGGGTATTATATATTAGTTTGGGGGTATGGATGATGACGAGACGTCCCGTTGTTGTAAAATTGAAAACAGGACTTCATGCGAGACCCGCGGCCCTTTTCGTCCAGGAAGCGAATAGATTCTCCTCTGAAATATTCGTCGAGAAAGATGAAAAGAAAGTCAATGCCAAGAGCATCATGGGGATCATGAGTTTGGCGATCAGCACGAATACGGAAATTTACATCAGCGCCACCGGATCGGATGAAGAACAGGCTGTAACCGCTTTAGCCATGCTTGTCGGCAAAGAAGAACTGGAAAACCAATAAGGGCTTCGCGGTGATGGAAGTTATTTCATCGCGCTGCCTAAGCGCCAAACCGTCCAAGATTATGGCGCTGAAGGTTGGAAGGAACAGAAAAGCGGATGGGCAAACGAAGTCGCTCGATAGGGCGGCTTTTTCATTTGGGTCGCAACATTGAATTCATAATTTTACCGGAAAAAACGCAACCTTTTTGAAGAACAGTTCGTTTATATAACGAGACGGCATCATATTGTACGCGATAATTTTTTTACTTATAGGAGTGGTTCGAAGATGATCAATATCAAAAGACAAACCGGAATTGTGCTATTATTGCTGATCATGGTATTTTACGCGGGATTGCCCGCATACGCCGTGTCGTCGACGACCACTTACGCGGTGCTTTATCTGGACCGAACCGAGGCTTATGTGAATGAGATGAAGGTCACGCTGGAGGCCCCGGCAACCGCAGTGGACGGAAAAACGTTTGTGCCTGCGAAATTTCTTGGCGATACGTTCGGTTTTCCGGTCAGTTGGAATCAGCAGAGTCAAAGCGTGGAAATGGATATCGGCGGTTTTCAGGCGGTTCTGGATCAGGCTCGCGGCACGGCTTCCTATGGCGGTATGGTCATTCCTTTAAACGATGTGGCCATTATGCGCGATAATCACCTGCTGGTACGGCTCACTTGGGTGATGGGATTGCTGAGAGCACAATATACATATGATTCGAAGCTTAAACGGATCGATATCATGTTTGTCCAGCGTCCGACGGGCATTTATGACGAATTAACCGGCTTTTCGCCCCCTGTAGCCAAATTCGCCCTGGGTAAAGCGCAGTATAGAATCGGAGAGCCGATCAAGTATTTGGATCTTAGCTATAGTCCGGATGGTGAGCGGATTGATGAAAGCCGCTGGGAAGGTAAGGCGGACGCTTTTTTTAAGCCGGGGACCTATCCGGTGTCTTTGAAGGTGAAGGATCGCAGAGGGAACTGGAGCAAGACGTATACCCGCAATGTAACGGTCAGCAGCGAGATTTATTTGGACCGGGAGCAGTATCCGATGTATGTTCAGCCTGCAGGCTCGATTGTACCGCTTGACCGGGACCGCTTGGAAGCCTATAAAAAGGTGCCTGATTTGAGCAAAACGGCGGTAAATGATGCTTCCCGAACATTGATGGTCAGCGACAGTCCGGAGACAATCCTGCAGAAAGGGATTCTGTATCAGGATTCGGTAATGGGAAAGATCAGGCTTTATGCTCATCATATCAACGGTACCGATCAAAAATTGAAGTTTGTCATTTGGGTTACCAACAACGGCAGCCAAGATGTCGAACTGCGTACAACCAACGCGGGAGAGGTCTACCCGTCGGCATACGCCAATATTATCGGACACCAGGCAACGATTGATTTTATGACGAGCGATTCCGTAGATGAAAAATTGAAGGTGCCTGCCGGGAAAACTTTAGTCTATCGGGTGATGCCCGATTATTATCCGGGACAGGGCATGAACGTGTTCTATGATCTGGAGACCGACGGCAGAGTAACGTTTACTTTCGCGGCTGTGGACCCCCAAGCTGAAGAGTTGTCCGGATATGCGCAACTGCCGTATGACCGGCATGTCAGGGGGACCTTCGGCGTTTCGGAAATCCGTTGGAACATCAATGCTTCGACCTTTGATACGCCCTCCAAACTGGTCATCGGAGACGGGGTGTCGGATCCGTTCGTCAACGGGTACGATTTTCAGCAGGGAGTGGAAAGGCGGGATAACGGCAACTATGGAGTGATGTACAAAATTCACGCCGAACAGCCGCGCAGGATGGCGATTCTCCTAATGGCCCGGGGAGGCATTTACAAAGGTCCGATCAAGATCAACGGCGAGTTGGTCATGGTGCCGCAGTCGGGCGTCCTGACGCCGGTCGACGGATTATATCTGCTGTGGAGAACGACCGGAAGGGAACCGTCTCTGGATATTGAATTTACGCCTTCGGCGGGCTCCTCTCTGCCGATCAATCTGATGTTCTATCCCCTGAAGGAATTGAAATAGTTTAGAGAGGGAAAAACAAGCAGGCCCATCCAATGACATGGGCCTGCTTGTTTTTTTGTGGGAATCATGAACCGGCGGTTCTACACTCTTTCGATGACCTTGTCGATAATGCCGTATTCTTTAGCCTCTGCGGCGCTCATGAAGTAGTCCCGATCGGTATCCTTTTCGATTCGTTCCAGCGGCTGCCCGGTACGTTCGGCAAGAATGCGGTTCAGCTTGTCTCTCATCCGGAGAATCCGTTTCGCCCGAATTTCGATATCGGTGGCCTGACCCTCGGCTCCGCCGAGCGGCTGATGGATCATGATTTCACTGTTGGGCAGCGCAAAACGCTTGCCTTTGGCGCCGGCATTGAGCAGGAAAGCTCCCATGGAAGCGGCAAGGCCCACGCAGATGGTGGAAACGTCCGGACGGATAAACTGCATGGTATCGTAAATGGCCATACCGGCCGTGATCGAGCCTCCCGGACTGTTGATGTACAGGCTGATGTCCTTTTCCGGGTCCTCCGCGGCCAAAAACAGCATTTGGGCAATGATCGTATTGGCTACGACATCATTGACCGGTGTTCCGAGAAAAATGATACGGTCCTTCAACAGACGCGAATAAATATCGTATGACCGCTCTCCGCGGCTGGTCTGCTCCACGACCATTGGGATTAAACTCATGGCGGTATCCTCCTTTGTATCTAGCCTGTTAATCAGTATTGCCCGAACTAATCTCATCATAACTCAAAGCGCCCTTAAGGTCAAGAAAGGTCAAACCATCAAACAAAAAAAAAGCTCCGGTGCAGGAGCTGTATAATCGATATGGCGCGCCCGTGAGGAATCGAACCTCAATCTCAGGCTCCGGAGGCCTGCGTCATATCCGTTGGACCACGGGCGCATGTAGAAACAAGCAAAGGTAATTATATGATAATGAATAAGAAAAATCAAGCAGCATTTCATTCCAAATAAAATCCGCTCGGAATGGAGTTGCGTTTTATGGCAAAATTGAATACAATTGCTATGTGGGACTTAAAATTATCATGTGGGACATTTTAAGTCCCGTAATTGCCGGAGTGATCAATGTGAGAGAGCTGATGGATGTTCAAAGGCAGCTTCTGCCCGACCTGATCGAAACCTTGAAGAAGCGGTACATGATCTTGAACACGATCATGCTTTCCGGCACGATCGGACGCAGAACGCTCGCCGCCTCGCTGGATATGACCGAACGGGTGCTCCGCGCCGAAGTGGATTTCCTGAAGGCTCAAGGGCTATTGGATACGGACAGCGCAGGCATGCAGGTCAGCCGGACCGGCAGGGAACTGCTGGAGCAGATGGAGCCTTTGTTCAATGAGCTGTTCGGCTTGTCCGATATGGAGGAAAGTATCGGAAGGCACTTTGGACTCAAGCAGGTGGTGGTTATTCCGGGGGACTGGGATACCTCGCCGTTTACCAAAAAAGAGCTTGGCCGGGCCGGGGCGCTGATGCTTCGCAAATATGCGCTGAAGGACGACGTGATCGCTGTTGCCGGCGGTTCGACAATGGCTGAGGTGGCAGAGTGGCTGACGCCTTCCGAACCGATGAAGGGCAATTGGTTCGTGCCAGCCCGGGGAGGATTGGGCGAAAGTGTGGAGCTGCAGGCGAATATGATCGCATCCACAATGGCCAAGAAAACGGGAGGGCAGTACCGTTTGCTGCATGTGCCGGACCATCTGAGCGACGAGGCGTATCAATCCCTGATTCAAGAACCGAATATCCGGGAGGTAGTGGACGTGATCCGCAACGCGCGTGTCGTGTTGCACGGCATCGGCAACGCGCTGCATATGGCGAAGCGGAGAAGGGCCGACGAATCCACGATCCGCCTTCTGCAGGACGAATACGCCCGCGGAGAAGCATTCGGTTATTACTTCGATGCGAAGGGACAGATCGTCCATAAAATGCCTACCCTCGGGCTCCGTTTGGAGGACATTCACCAGATGGACACAGTGATCGCCGTGGCCGGAGGGAAAAGCAAGGGCGAAGCGATTGCCGCGGTTTTGCAGCATGGACATGAGGATGTGCTGGTGACCGATGAAGCGGCGGGGAACGAAATTCTCAAGCTGATCTAAGTGCTCATGACGCGCTTTCAGCGTCTTGAATATATAATTTTTTTTAGGAGGAACACAATAATGGTGAAAGTAGGCATCAATGGGTTTGGACGAATCGGAAGAAACGCCTTCAGAGCTGCGCTGAATCATCCTGAAGTGGAGATCGTGGCAATCAACGATCTGACGGATGTTGAAATGCTTACCCATCTGTTGAAATATGATACGACTCACGGGAAACTGGACGCTTCCGTGGAAGCCGGAGAGGGAGAACTGTTCGTCAACGGGCGCAAAATCAAGGTGTTTGCCGAGAAGGACCCTTCGCTGCTGCCTTGGGGCGAGTATGGCGTAGAAATTATCGTGGAGTCGACGGGCAGATTTACCGACGGCAAAAAGGCTGCAGCCCACCTGCAGGGCGGAGCGAAGAAGGTAGTCATTTCCGCCCCGGCTACGAATGAGGATCTCACGGTGGTCATGGGCGTCAACGAGGACCAATACGATCCGGCCAAGCACGCGATCATTTCCAACGCTTCCTGCACGACCAATTGTCTCGCGCCGTTCGCCAAAGTGCTGCATGAAAAATTCGGAATCGTAAAGGGAATGATGACCACGGTGCATTCCTATACCAACGATCAGCAGGTCCTGGATCTGCCGCATAAGGATCCGCGCCGTGCCCGCGCCGCCGCCGAGAACATCATTCCGTCCACAACTGGCGCGGCCAAAGCGGTATCGCTGGTGCTGCCGGAATTGAAGGGCAAGCTGAACGGGATGGCATTCCGCGTGCCGACGCCGAACGTTTCGGTAACGGATCTGGTGGCGGAGCTGCAGACGAGCGTAACCGCAGAACAGGTCAATGCCGCGTTAAGGGAAGCGTCCGAAGGACGGCTGAAGGGCATCCTCAATTATTCCGAGGAGCCGCTGGTTTCCAGCGATTATAACGGAGATCCCGCCTCGTCCACGATCGACGCGCTGTCCACGATGGTCGTCGGAGACAATATGGTCAAAGTGGTGTCTTGGTACGACAACGAATGGGGCTATTCCAACCGCGTTATTGACCTTTGCGGCTATATCGCCCAAAGAGGACTGTAAGCTCGCCGAAAATCGCAAAATATGTCACGGACTGCAAGAGGAGAAGCGATTCTCCTCTTTAGCTTGTGATTTTGGGTTTAAAGTTTGTCTCCGATGCTGTATAATTTCCCATTAGGATAAACTAGGAGGAAACGCTGCATGAACAAGAAAAGTGTTCGCGATGTGGACGTTCGGGGCAAAAAAGTGTTCGTCCGGGTAGACTTCAACGTTCCGCTGGATAACGGAAGGATTACCGACGACACGCGGATCCGGGAAACGCTGCCGACGATTGAATATTTGACCGGACAAGGCGCAAAGGTCATTCTGGCCAGCCACCTTGGCCGGCCTAAAGGAAAGGTTGTCGAGGAAATGCGTTTGACGCCTGCGGCCGTTCGCTTGTCGGAGCTTCTCTGCAAGCCGGTGCAAAAAGCGGACGAAGCGATCGGAGATTCGGTCAAGGCCATGATCGATGGGATGAGCGAGGGGGATGTTCTGCTGCTGGAGAACGTGCGCTTTTATCCCGGTGAAGAGAAGAACGATCCGGACTTGGCCAAATCGTTTGCCGAGCTGGCGGATGTCTACGTGAACGATGCATTCGGAGCGGCGCATCGCGCCCATGCGTCCACGGAAGGGATCGCCCATTACATACCGGCGGTTGCCGGCTTTCTGATGGAAAAGGAAATCGAGGTGCTCGGAAAAGCGCTAAGCCATCCCGACCGCCCGTTTACGGCCATCGTCGGCGGGGCCAAGGTCAAGGACAAGATCGACGTGATCGAAAATTTGATTCAAATTGCAGATAATATCATTATCGGCGGGGGGCTCTCCTTTACCTTCCTCAAAGCGTTGGGCAAGGAGGTCGGCAATTCGTTGGTGGACAACGAAAAGCTGGATTTGGCGCTCGGTTTTGTCAACAAGGCCAAGGAAAAGGGAGTGCGCTTCATGCTGCCTGTCGATGTCGTGATTGCCGACGAATTCAGCGCGGAGGCGCAGACGAGGACGGTCAGTGTCGATGAGATCCCGGCCGGCTGGCAGGCGCTCGATATCGGTCCGAAAACCCGCGAAATGTATGCAGATGCGATCCTGCAGTCCAAGCTGGTCGTTTGGAACGGACCGATGGGCGTTTTCGAGATGGAGCCGTTTTCGAGCGGAACGCGCGCGGTCGCCGAGGCTTGCGCTGAAACAGCCGCTTACACGGTCATCGGAGGAGGAGATTCCGCCGCCGCCGTTGAGAAATTTAAGCTGGCCGACCGGATGGACCATATTTCCACCGGGGGCGGGGCGTCGCTGGAATTTATGGAGGGCAAGGCGCTGCCGGGCGTCGTTATTTTAAATGATAAATAATCAATGGGTTTAAATGAATTTTGAGAATATAGAGGATAGGAGCCATGGAGAACCCATGAGAGTACCGATCATTGCGGGGAATTGGAAAATGTTCAAAACCGTCGGTGAAGCGGCCGGATTTGTTAGGGAAGTCAAGGGCAAGGCGGAAGTTGACGGGGTGGAGAGCGTGATATGCGCGCCGTTTATCCATCTGCCTGTATTGGCGGAAGCCGTGAAGGGCTCTTCGTTGAAGCTCGGTGCCCAAAATTTGCATTGGGCCGACAGCGGAGCGTATACGGGAGAAATCAGCGGTGTGATGCTGCAGGATCTGGGCGTCCGCTATGTGATCATCGGGCATTCCGAGAGAAGGGCTTATTTTGCGGAAACGGATGAGACGGTAAATGCCAAAATGCACGCGGCCTTCAAGCACGGGTTGACGCCGATTGTCTGCGTCGGCGAAAAGCTGGAGCAGCGGGAGGCCGGGCAAACGAAAGAGGTGTGCAGGATCCAGACGGGGGCTGCGTTTAAAGGATTGGATGGTGCGCAAGCAGCAATGGCGGTGATCGCTTATGAGCCGATCTGGGCGATCGGCACGGGCAAATCGTCGACGGCGACGGACGCGAATGAAGTGATCGGCTACATACGGCAGGTTGTGGAGGCGATGTTCGGCAGCGCGGTCTCCGCGAAGATCCGCATTCAATACGGCGGAAGCGTCAAGCCGGAGAACATCCGCGAATTCATGCGTCAGCCGGAAATTGACGGGGCTTTGGTGGGCGGAGCCAGTCTCGAGCCCGGTTCTTATATTCAGCTTGTGGAGGGGGCACGATAATGGCGAGCAATAGACCAAAACCGGTAGCGCTGATTATCCTCGACGGCTTCGGCCTGCGGGAAGAGACACAGGGCAATGCCGTGGCTCAGGCACGCAAACCGAACTTTGACCGGTATTGGCGGGAATTCCCGCACACTCAGCTGACCGCATGCGGGGAAGCGGTCGGACTTCCGGAAGGACAGATGGGCAATTCCGAAGTGGGCCACCTGAACATCGGCTCGGGGCGGATCGTCTATCAGGACCTCACGAGAATCTCCAAATCGATTCGTGAAGGCGAGTTTTTCCGGAACGAGGCTCTGGTTAAAGCGGTCCGCCGCGCCAAAGAAAAGGGACGGAAGCTGCACCTTTACGGGCTGCTGTCGGACGGCGGGGTGCACAGTCACGTCGGGCATCTGTATGCGCTGTTGGAGCTGACGAAGCGGGAGGGACTGCAGGAGGTTTATATCCACGCATTTCTCGATGGGCGGGACGTTGCGCCCGACAGCGCGAGATTTTATATGGAACGGCTGCTTCAGCATATCAAGGAGCTTGGAGTCGGCCAGGTGGCTACGGTTCAAGGGCGGTACTATGCCATGGACCGCGATAAGCGCTGGGACCGCGTGGAGAAATCCTACAGGGCGATGGTATACGGTGAAGGTCCGAAATATTCGGATCCGCTGCAGGCCATTGTGGAATCTTATGAACGATCGGTATTTGACGAATTTGTGCTGCCAACGGTCATCACGGATGAAAACGGCAATCCGGTCGGCCTGGTGGAATCGGAGGATTCCGTTATCTTTTTCAATTTTCGGCCGGACCGGGCGATCCAATTGTCGCAGATGTTCACCAATGACGACTTCCGGCCTTTCGACCGCGGAGACCATCCGCCGAAGGATTTGTATTTTGTGTGCATGACGCTGTTCAGCGAGACGGTAAACGGATTTGTCGCCTACAAGCCGAAGGATTTGGACGATACTTTGGGGGAAGTGCTGGCCCGGCACAATTTGAAGCAGCTGCGCACCGCCGAAACGGAAAAATATCCGCACGTCACCTTCTTCTTCAGCGGCGGGCGGGATGTGCAACTGCCCGGGGAAACGCGGATTCTGATCAATTCCCCGAAGGTGGCGACATATGATCTGAAGCCGGAAATGAGCGCCTATGAGCTGGCGGAGTCAACCGTCCGGGAGATCGAAAAGGATGCATTTGACGTGATTGTGCTGAATTTTGCGAACCCCGACATGGTCGGTCATTCCGGCCTTCTGGAACCGACGATCCGGGCGGTTGAGGCGACCGATGAGTGCCTCGGCCAGGTTGTCGATGCGATCCTGTCCAAAGGCGGGGTGGCCGTGATCATCGCCGACCACGGCAATGCCGACATCGTCCGCGATGCAGCCGATCGTCCGCAGACCGCCCATACGCTGAGTCCGGTGCCGTTCATCGTCACGGACAAGCGTGTGCAAATCCGCGAAGGCGGCATTCTCGCCGATGTGGCGCCAACGCTTCTGGACATCTTGGGGATTGCGAAGCCGTCGGAAATGACCGGAGAATCGATGATTATTGGCAGGACTTGAATTTTAAGATAGAATTTTATGGGAATGTTAAAAAGCTGAAGGAGTGTATACAATGACGATCATTTCGGATATTTACGCGCGTGAGGTGTTGGATTCCCGCGGCAATCCCACCGTTGAGGTGGAGGTCTATTTGGAATCCGGGGCAAAGGGTCGCGCCATCGTTCCTTCCGGGGCGTCTACCGGCGCCTTTGAAGCGGTTGAGCTTCGCGACGGGGACAAAAGCCGTTATCTTGGGAAAGGCGTATCCAAGGCAGTCGATCATGTCAATGAAGTGATCGCCGCCGAAATTATCGGCTGGGATGCGCTGGATCAAGTGGGCATTGACAATAGAATGATCGAGCTCGACGGGACTCCCAACAAAGGGAACCTTGGCGCCAATGCAATACTTGGCGTTTCGATGGCGGTTGCGCGCGCCGCGGCGGATGCGCTGGATATTCCGCTATATGTGTATCTGGGCGGCTTCAACGCCAAGACGCTCCCGGTGCCGATGATGAACATTCTGAACGGCGGCGCGCACGCGGACAATAACGTCGATGTGCAGGAGTTTATGGTGCTTCCGTTGGGAGCTCCGAGCTTCAAAGAAGCGCTGCGCATGGGCGCGGAGATTTTCCACAGCCTGAAGGCCGTGTTGAAGGAAAAAGGACTGAACACCGCTGTAGGCGACGAGGGCGGCTTTGCTCCGAATCTCGCCTCTAACGAAGAGGCTATTACAACGATCATCAGCGCGATTGAACGCGCCGGCTACAAGCCCGGAGCAGACGTCTATTTGGGAATGGATATCGCTTCAACGGAATTTTTCAAGGACGGCAAATATCATCTGGAGGGCGAAGGCAAATCGTTCACTTCGGCTGAATTTGTCGAGCTCCTCGCTTCGTGGGCGGACAAATATCCGATCGTTACGATTGAAGACGGATGCGCGGAAGACGATTGGGAGGGCTGGAAGCTGCTGACCGACAGGTTGGGCGGTAAAGTGCAGCTGGTCGGCGACGACTTGTTCGTGACCAATACGGAGCGCTTGTCCAAGGGAATCGGGCAGGGTGTAGCCAATTCGATTCTGGTCAAGGTGAATCAGATCGGAACGCTGACCGAGACCTTCGACGCCATCGAGATGGCCAAACGCGCCGGCTACACTGCCGTCATTTCGCACCGCTCCGGCGAAAGCGAAGACAGCACGATCGCCGATATCGCCGTTGCCGCCAATGCCGGACAAATCAAGACGGGCGCACCTTCGCGCACCGATCGGGTCGCCAAGTACAATCAATTGCTGCGGATCGAGGACGAACTGGCGAATGTGGCTCAATATGCCGGTCCGAAAGCGTTCTACAACCTGAAGCAAATTTAATCTGCGCCTTGATCCTGGCGGGATAATCTTGAATTTTTCACGAGCTTATCCAGGATCAGAGCAATTTGATTGAGGCGGCTTGTATTCTGTTATGGCATATGCTACAATAAAAATGCTGTTTTTTAAGTGAGTCGTAAAGTAAGTTCATTTTTGATGCAAGATGCGGACTGGCATTCCGGGAGGTGTATTTCAATGCAAATCTTCTTACATGTGCTATTGATCGTTGTATCGCTGGGTTTAATTGCCGCAGTCCTTCTCCAGCAAGGGAAAAGCGCGGGGTTGTCCGGCGCGATCACCGGAGGTGCCGAGCATCTTTTCGGAAGACAAAAGGCGCGCGGACTGGATCTGCTCCTGTCTCGCGTTACCATGGGTTTGGCCGCGGCGTTTTTGCTGCTGTCCCTCATCGTATCTTATGTTGTATAAGCATCTGAAATAACATACTTGATTATACAAAACGAGCAGCGGGGAAATAATATTCCTGCTGTTTTTTATTGAACTTGCACGATTGCTGGGAAATATATCCGGTTGTGCCGTTCAACAGAAATGGAGTGGTTGATTTTGGTTACCGAACAGGAACTATTGGAATTCATGCGGGAGCAGGCTTACAAGCCGATGACCTATCAGGAGCTGGGAAAAAGCTTTCCTACGGCGGATGCCGATGAATTCAAGGAATTTTTGAAATTGCTGAACCGCCTGGAAGAAGAAGGGAAAATTATCCGTACCCGTGCGGAGCGTTACGGAGTGCCCGAGCGGATGAATTTGCTGCGCGGCATGCTGCAGGCCCATGCGAAGGGATTTGCTTTTTTGATCCCGGAGGATCGGGAAGTGGCCGATGTATATATTCACGCCAACGATTTGAAGGGGGCCATGAACGGGGATACGGTGCTTGTGCGCATTACGTCCAAGAGCCCGGCGGCCGGCCGGCTGGAAGGCGAGGTTGCGCGGATCGTTCACAGGGCGAATACGGAGATCGTCGGCGAGTTTCAGAATCATGAAAGCTACGGCTTTGTCATTCCCGATGACAAGCGGATTACAAGGGATATCTTCATTCCGCAGGGAGCGTTTGGAGCGGCGGTGGACGGACAGAAGGTCGTGGTCCGCATCGTGAAGTACCCGGAAGGCCGAGCCGCGGCTGAGGGCGAGGTTGTGGAAATTCTCGGGCATAAGAATGACCCGGGTGTGGACATATTGTCGATTATCCGCAAATTCCAGCTTCCGGAAGGCTTTCCTGAGGATGTCATGGGGGAGGCGGAAGCGGTTCCGGATATGATCAGCGAAGCAGAACTGGTAGGCCGCAAGGATCTGCGCCAGCTTCGCGGCATCATCACCATCGACGGAGAAGACGCCAAGGACTTGGACGACGCGGTTCATGTGGAGCGGCTGGCGAACGGCCATGTCAAATTGGGTGTACATATCGCTGACGTTGGTTACTATGTAAAAGAAGGCTCCAAGCTGGATCAGGAGGCTTACCGCAGGGGCTGCAGCGTGTATCTGGTGGACCGGGTCATCCCGATGCTGCCTCACCGACTGTCGAACGGCATTTGCAGCTTGAATCCGCAGGTGGACCGCTTGACGATGACCTGCGAGATGGAATTTGACGAGCACGCCAAGGTGGTGAAGCACAGCATTTACCCGAGCGTGATTCGCACGGTTGAGCGCATGACGTACACGAACGTCCGCAAAATTCTGCTGGAGGAAGAGCCGGAGCTGCTGGAGCGGTACGCCGATCTGGTCGAGGAATTCAAGCTGATGGCCGATCTGGCGATGCGGCTGAGGACCGCGCGGATGAACCGCGGCGCGATCGATTTCGATTTTACCGAGTCGAAGGTAATCGTTGATGAGAACGGCAAACCGGTGGACATCGTCAAAAGAGAGCGCTCCATCGCCGAGCAGCTGATCGAGGAATTCATGCTGGCGGCCAACGAGACCGTTGCGGAGCATTTTCACTGGCTGAAGGTTCCGTTTCTCTATCGGATTCATGAGGACCCGGACAGCGAGAAATTATTTCATTTTATGGAATTCATCAATAATTTCGGGTATGTGGTCAAGGGACGCGGCAACAAGGTGCATCCCCGGGCGCTGCAGGCGCTGCTTGAGGAAATCAAGGGCACCAAGGAGCAAACGGTCATCAGCACGGTGCTGCTGCGCTCGATGAGACAGGCGAAATACGATGCCCAGAGCTTGGGCCATTTCGGTTTGGCTGCGGAATTTTATACGCACTTCACTTCGCCGATCCGCCGTTATCCCGATCTGGTGATTCACCGGATTATGCGCGAGGTGATGGAGAACAACAACAGCCTGAGCGACCAGCGTCATGAGGCGCTGACCGCACGGATGGACGACATCGCCCGCCAATCCTCCGAGAGGGAGCGGGTGGCGGTTGAAGCGGAGCGAGAAACGGATGCTTTGAAAAAAGCGGAGTTTATGCTGGACAAAATCGGCGAAGAGTTCGAAGGGATCATCAGCAGCGTGACCAGCTTCGGGATGTTCGTCGAGCTGGAGAATACCGTGGAAGGGCTCATCCGGCTCAGCGATCTGACCGATGATTATTACCATTACCATGAGATGCAGCACGCCCTGTTCGGGGAACGGACCTCGAAGATTTACCGGATCGGCGATGAAGTGAAGGTCCGTGTGGTCCGGGTGAATATCGACGAGCATACGATCGATTTTGAACTGGTCGATATGAAGCCTCGGCGCACCTCGTTCAGCGTGGTCGGCGGGGACGAGCATGGTGGAAGAGGCAAGCGCGGCAAGGCGGGCAAGCGGGATTTTTCGCAAAAAGGCAAGAAAGGAAAGAGCTTCGTTGCTGCCGGCGCCGGGAAAAAGGCTGAAGGCGGCAAGCCGGGCAAACCGCCGAAGCCCAAAAAGAAGAAAAAGCAGGGCAAGCGGAAGTAGGATGCACAAGCCGAACACAAACCTCTCTGAGAATAAGCATCCGCGTGTGATGAATGTAGCTGATCCATCTTGATTTATTGGTGCGAACTTGATATTATATTCTCCTAACGCAGTATACCCGATTACCGGGTGATGTGACGGGAGGGAGTGCGGCACAATGGCCAAAAAAGCGGAAGGAAATGTGCTTGCGCAGAACCGGAAGGCTTCCCACGATTATTTTATCGAAGACACCTATGAAGCGGGTATGGTCCTGACGGGTACGGAGATCAAATCGCTGCGCCAGGGAAAAGCGAATATCTCCGACAGCTTTGCGACGATCCGCAACGGGGAAGCGTTCATTCACAACATGCATATCACCCCGTTCGAGCAGGGCAACCGGTATAATCCCGCCGATCCGACACGGGCCCGAAAGCTTCTGCTGAAACGAGCGCAGATCATGAAGCTGCTGGGCCACGTCAAGCAGGAAGGCTACACCCTTGTGCCTTTGAAGGTGTATGTCCGCAACGGCTACGCCAAGTTGCTGCTCGGTCTCGGCAAGGGCAAGAAGCAGTACGATAAGCGCGAATCGGCCGCTAAGCGCGATGCGCAACGGGATATCCAGCGCGCGCTGCGCGAGAAGCAGAAGGTGATCCGGTAGCGTCGGCGCTGTTTGGCCACCTGCTGAAAATCCGCCATTCCGCTTCCAAGACTACCAACAGGTTTGTGAGAATTGGCGCGCGGGATGTGGTATAATGAATATGAAGCCGATCAGGGTTTCACTTCGTATAAATGGGTAGACATCCTTATGGGATATGACTGATTCGCAGGCCATTTATCTGACACGGGGGCGTTTTTGGATTCGACGGGGATAGTTCGAGCATGAGTAGCGAGTAGCGGGGTCGCGGACGCTTTAACAACGCGAATGCCAAATTTAAACGGCAAACAACAAACTTCTTACGCTTTAGCAGCTTAATAACCTGCTAGCGTGCTTCTACCCTGCATCGCCCATGTGCCGGGATAGGGGCTCAACTTTAGTGGGATACGCTGTCACATCTCCGCCTGGGGTGTGCTGAAGAAGATAATCAGGCTGACCCTTGAGAAAGCCGGTTACGGGGCGTTCTCCCGGGTGACATCAAAACTGTGACTACACTCGTAGAAGCTTGTGTGGCGTTATTTTCGGACAGGGGTTCGACTCCCCTCGCCTCCATTAAAGTACGGAAGGTTCTGACCTTTAGGTCAGAGCCTTCCGTCTTTACATAGAGCTGCAAGAGGGGTCGAACCCGGGTTCAGTACCGCGCGCAGGAAGCGAAGCGAACGAGCACGGCATCTGATCTTACCGCTGCGGTGGTCATCAGTGAGTAGACTTCGACAGCAAGTTAATTTGAGATCAGATACTCCCCGAGCCTTTTTTCCATGCACTATGGTTGATCGAACCCGGGGTTCAGTCCCGCGCGCAGGAAGCGGATGATCCCACTTTGAAGAGATACTTCAGCGAACGAGCACGGCATCGAAATCCACCTTAGCGGTGTTCTTCATTGAGTATGCATCTTTGTAAAATTTAATAAGGATTTCGATACTCCCCTCGCCTCATCATACATAACCACAAATCAAATTTACTGTGGTTATTGTTTTTAACAATTAGGAGGTGGCTGAAATGATAACGGTACTGAATACGGATGGCCAAGAACTAACCCCCTGTCTGCCTCACCGGGCATGGCGGGAAGTTAACCGATTCCGTGCCGTCTGGATCGATGAGCAGACCATCAAATTACTTTACAACCCTTTTTCATTCCGAGACTATCGAAAAGCTGCCTTGAAAAGGGATAAATATACATGTTCGTGGTGTGGGCTTCCTGCAACAACGGTAGATCATATTATCCCTGCAAGCAAAGGCGGCTCAGATCTTCCTGTAAACTTACTCGCTGCATGCAGCGAATGCAACACAAAACGTGGAAACCGTTCAGCGTTCTCTTACTTTAAAGAAAAAGCACATTCCGCGCCGAATATTATCAAGCTCTGTTACCGCATCTTGATAGCAAAACACGGCCATCATCAAACGAACCAAAAAGTGATTTGAGCAATGGGACACCTAGCGGGTGTCTTTTTTTTTGCATCCAATTACAAGATCCAAGAACCAACGATCCCGCACATGATCCCCAGAATCACTATGGAACTCGCAACGAATACCAGTACGCGAGTCGGTAGCGATTTGCCTACCATTAGGAGGGAGGGTAAGCTCACAGAAGGTAGTGTAATCAATAGTGCAGCAGCAGGACCGGGTCCCAAACCAAACGACATCATCGTTTGGATGATCGGAATTTCACCGGCTGTCGGAATGACGAACAACATCCCCGCAATCGAGAAAGCGATAATAGCAAGAAAGCCAAATGACGCTATTCCGCCAACGCTCGGTAAAAGCCAAGCTCGGAAAGCCCCCAACAATAGGACGGCAATAATATAGGCCGGCACAATAGACAAAGTGAGTTTCCAAACTGTGCTCAGCCAGCGTAACCAGATCGGGCGAGTGTCTTCCATATTATTGCTGTTTTGTGTTTTTTCGATTTCTAAAGGTAATTCGGCTTGTGGAGCAAAGCGGTTGGCAAAGTAACTGACGCCGAATACCAAAAGCAGTCCGAAAATCAAACGCAACACCGTAAACTTCCAATTAAGAACGAACGTCATAAAAATGAGCGTTGCCGGGTTAAGGGTCGGATTTCCTAGCCAAAATGCTAATGCCGCCCCCACAGAAACGTTTCTTTTACGCAAGCCAACAACAAGAGGAGCCGCGCAGCACGTACACATCATGCCGGGTATCGATGCAATTCCAGCAATAGCCGTACTGCCAAAAGTTGCTTTCCCGAGAGTGCGGATTAACCATTGTTTTGGAATCAACACTTGAACTAATGACCCTAATACAATGCCTAAAACGGCAGCTTGCCATACGGACTTATAATAAGCTTTGGCGTAAGCCCAAGCCGTTTCCCAAGATGGAGTTGGAGCTGAAGCGGCTGTACCGGAGACGATGGATGCACCGATTGAATGTTCCGTTGCTGCTGTGAACGCTTTGTGATAATAAGGTATCCATTTTACATACATTAAGCCCGCAATAAGAACGATTAGAAAAAATAAGACCGAAACAATTACTTTTACATCAGGTTGTGACGTTCTTAGATTTTGTGAAGATGCCAGTGGTTGTTTCACTTTTCATCACCTACTATAATGATATTGACACAGTTGACAATTCCTCATTAAACATATGAGAAAAAATCATCTTTATGAATTTATCATTTTAGGTGATTTTTTGTAAAGAGGAAAATACTCATTTGATCAGGCGCAATGCCTCTTCCGTAAACATTTTGATCAGTGGATGGGTTTGTTTAGACTTATGGGCATATAAATAAAACCCGCGATTGGTTGGCAATTCGAGTAAAACATGAATGTTCGGACGATATACATCCTGAATAGACCAATGAGATACGAAAGCATATCCTACTCCTGCTTCCACTAATGCAAGGGTTGCTTCCGTACTGTTTACTTCGGCTGCAACCATTAATGTTTCCCAATCAACCCCCGATTTTTTCAACATCTCTTCAACAGCTTTACGTGTTCCGGAGCCTTTTTCTCGTATGATGACAGGAACATTCTGAATCTCTTGCAGCGATTTCAACGGCTTAAGGTCATCGCATCCGATCAGAACGAGTTTGTCCGTTGCTACAAATTCTTCGTGCAACTCTTCATGTTCAATTTGATATCCTACGAAGGCCAGATCGATATTTCGTTTCTGCAGCATCGTCAGCGCATCTTCCGAATCTTCAGCATGAATGCTGAATTTGATCTTGGGATATTTTTCACGGACGATTTTTATAATTTTAGGAAGCATATAACTGGCAGGAATCGTGCTTGCTCCAATTTTTAACTGCCCGTACCATTCGTTTTTGAGTGCTTGACATTCAGCTAGAAGGTGATCCCATTCAGCCAATATCTGCTTAGCTTTGCGATAAAACAATTCACCGGCAGCCGTTGGCATGACGGAGGTAGTGGTACGTGAAAGTAACTGCAGGCCGATTTCTTCCTCCAGTGCTTTGATTTGTCTGCTTACACCGGATTGGGTGAGGCCCATAGCTTCCGATACTTCAGTAAATCCTTGATGTTCAACGACATTAACGAATGTTTTCAAATACTTAAAATTCACAAAATCACCTTAACCAGCAAATTTTAATTTGGATTCATTTTAATCCACAATACAAACGATATACTCCCCTCGGCCATGTCCTGACTTTATAACACCTAACTCTTTCAGTTTTGAAATATTTTTGGCAATACTTGAGTGTGAAGCCTCTAGTATGTCATCAAACAGTTGTCTATGGAATATCTCTCCGTCATCCATTCTGCTTATCAATTCGAACATTGTTTTTGCATGTCCTCTTCCCAGCAGTTCACGAATATGTTTAATCCTATCGTAACGTTGAAGTTCTTTGAGAACTTTGGTAAGAGATGCGATAACGCATTCAAGATAAAATACAATGAAAGGTTTTAGGTCGCCTTTCGTTGCTGCCATAAGCGTATCGTAATAGTCCTCGATTCTTTTATCGAAGAATTCTTCCACACTAAATGCATCCTTGATTGTAGCAAGGTCGGCGTGTATTAAGCCAACCAAAGTAGAAAATGCACGAGCTGTCCTTCCATTGCCATCAGGAAAAGGATGGATATAACCTATGAAATGATGAGTGATCCCGGAAATGATCAGAGGATGGACCTTCTTTTCAGGATTAACTTTTTCCGTTTCATAGGGGTTCATCAATCCGGTAACACTAGTATACAGCCAGGAAAAATATGCCTGCATGAGTCGCGGAACTTCATTAAATGCCGGAGGTTGGTAACTGACATGCCCATCGCCATCTTGAAGTGCAACCGGAATATTCCTATAACCTTCAGGATATTTGGTTAAGTTGCTCATTAAAGTGTGTTGTATTCTTTTTAATACAGGTTCATCCATGTCCGAAAAATCTTTATTTGGATCTAAACTATAAATATACTCGTAGGTTTCAAAGACGTTCTTAACTTCCAACTGTGCTTTTTGTTTTATTGTCAGTGGATTTCTTTTGTAGTTTTGATAGAGTTGCTCCACTTCCTTGAATTCCAGTTTATTTTGTTCAATTTTTGTCGTAAAATGAGCTGTTTTAACCAAGGAGTTACGCAAGATTGTGGGCTTCAAGGGATGGCTTTTTAAACCAAGTCTAGCTAATGCCCCTATGTTTCTCTCTGCCTCCAGGATAAGTTGTTGTATTTCATAATCATAGGGATTAAGATCGGGTTTAAAGACCAAACGGCCTTCTGTAGTATCGAAGTGCTCATAAGCAAATACATAAGTCAATTTTTACACCACCTTTTTACACTTAAAAAATCAATAATACCAATGGTTTTCAATTGTTTTTAGTATATTCAATTACATTTATTATGTACATCTTTTTTTGCTATTAAACTGGCGCGTTTAAATTTGAAAGGGGTTATTTGTTTTGAATAGACAAGAGCTGCAGAAGAAGGTTCGCCATACGGTTCATCAACTGGTTTGGGAAAAAGAGTATGCGAGCCCGCTGGATTTATTCTTAAAGATGGAGAAGATTTCGCCCAAGCTCGTAGAAGAATGGCGGTATGGGAGGGTTCCGTACCTTGAACGGGTTCTGCATGGGAATCTGGCTCAATTCAGCTTCATCCTGACGGTGTTCCGGAAAACTGCGATGGAGATGAAGTTAAAGGAATCTTTTACCGCCTATATGTCATGGGGTATTGAACGGCACTATGCCACCCACTATGTGATGCCCCGATAAGCGGAGCAAGTTCAAATAAATCCGCAATGGAAGGATTAAGGACGGACACGATAGAGCACGCCTTAAATAGTGCATTCCGTCAGCTTTTTTCCATGTTATAAATAACTGTTGATGAAAAGTGCAGCAATCTTAACGGATTCTACTTTTTTATCGCCAATACACGCCTTATAAATTTATTTTATGTGCATAAGCGAAGCAATCTTCTTAGCTTTTCCTTTGCAGTTGAACCGCTAACCTGGTCCAAGAATTGGTGCCATACCGCATATTGGTGTAAATATTTCGTCGCTACGCCACGCATTTTTCGATAATGTTGGGAGAAAGCGTTAACGATTTGCCTTACGTTGTCTGTATGAAGCAGGGAACGTTCAGCAGGTGAAGGAACGGATTGACCCCTTAAGTCCAAGTAAGCCGGGTTTATCATGCCGGTGTGCCACAAGATTCCCGGATTTCCCGACAATCCGCTTTGCCGCCACTCTTCCCCGCGGCCAATATAACCTCCGCCACAGCGGCTTTTGCACAAAACAACCGTTTCATGCCGGTTATGATGAGGGGATTGGGCGTTTTTTTGCCCTTTGTTTGAGTGTTTGACGGTTAGCTCCGCATACTCCACGATCCCCGAAAGTTGGGAACCGAGATGATTGATGAAGTGGGACAATATTTTTTTGCGCCATGCATGGGCAGTTGCCGGACTGATTCCGACTCCTTGGGCACATTGGCGTATGGTCTTGCCTTCTAGCATCGCTTTGAGAAAAGCAGGCCAGCGATCGGCTTTTTTTGGAACGGTGAAAGACGGTCCCTGTATGATCGTTGAAAGAGGCTCCGCAAGTTCGACAAAAGTATCGTTGACGATTAGAACCAGGGGTCATTCGCCCGTTATGGACGATATCGGACTTTTGTTCGGGTCCGCAATTAGGGCAATGAAGCCCCGACGCATGCTTCCACTCTCTTACCGATTGTGTATGAAAACCTACCGATTGATTGAATTCATCCAAAAGTTTCTGCCTTTTTTCGGGTGAAGTTTTCTTCAAAAGCAACAAAATATGCTCCCCGTCCCATGTTTCAGTTGTCCCCGCCATATACATCCCCCTCATTCACTCGTAAATTCAAGATCCCACGAACGAATAGCTGATTATAATCTATCATATCGAATGGATTTTTTCTCATCAACAGTTTACTAGAACATAGCCCTCCATGCCTATCAACAAAAATTGGATGGGCTTGTCAAACGTTCTTTGACCTGCTTAGATTAGGTTAGATGTTATAAGAACGGGGTGAGCGGGTTGTGGAATCGTTGGTAAATGTTCAATCGCTGCGCAGCGTGCCGGAGCTTAAATATGTGAATGCGGAAAACGTGGCGCGCTACCGTGCGATTATGCGTTTTTTCTATCAGGAATATAAGCGGTTGAAATATTGGATGAAGCCTGAAGAAGTGCACGCGGCGGTTCTGGAATGGGGTGTATTGACGGAGTATACGTTGGAACAATGCTGTACGGATCTTGAACAGTTGGAGGAGTGGGGAAATCTGGCTTCCCGTCATGACGGGGGGCGGGCGGCGACGTTAGAGGAGTACATGAAAAAGAAGATGCAATATCTTCTGCGGCCGTACTCGATTGAAATTGAACGATTGCTGGAAACATTGGAAAAAGTGACCGGATACGGCGGGTCCTTGGAATCGACGATGTTTGATACGATTGCCGAAAAACTTTTTGAGATCAGGAGGGTGGCCGGTGAGACGGCGCCGGAGGCAGCGCTGGAATTATGGACGATGCTGTATGAAGCCTTCAAGCGTCTGCATGAAAATGCGGCGGATTACATAGCCAGCTTGCAAACGGTCAAAGCGGAGGAAATGATGGTGTCCGAATCGTTTCTGGTATTCAAGGACCGGCTAACCAATTATTTGCAAAATTTCATTCAAGCGCTGCAGCGCAGCGCCTACAAAATTGAAGGCAATCTGGAAAGGATTACGGACAATGTCCGTGATTTGTTCCTTGAGCAGGTAGTCATGGCTGAGATAGAAAGGCCCCGTCTGGAGGAGGCACCCTCCAAGGATGAACTGTTGGCGGAACTGCATCAAGGATGGGCAAATCTGCAGCGGTGGTTTCTTGGCGACGGTGTTGCTCCCTCGGAGTTAACCTCCCTTGAAAGGGCGACGAAGGATGCGATTGCGCGTATTGTGCGTAGTGTCATACGAATGCAAGAGCGCAAGCGCTCGGGGGTTAGCCGTAAAAAGGAACTGGAATATTTGGCGCAATGGTTTGCGCGCTTGGAACGGCTGGATGATGCGCACCGGCTGGCCGGCTTTGCCTTCGGCCTGTTTCAAACCCGACATCTTCAGGGAGAAGATCTGCGCGATAGCGACCGCGCCGATCAGTCCATGTGGAACGAAGCCCCGATGATCCGCACGTTGCGCTCACGCAGCCGGAAACGCGCAAACAAGCAAGAGAGCGAGCCGATACCGGAACATGAGGAGCGGAAGCGAAAGCAGCGGGAACTGTTTTTGCGGCAGCAGGCGGAGGAGTGGGAAGAGATCCGGGGGTTGATGGAGAAAGGGGCGTTTCGCATATCCGAGTTGGGGCCGGTGCCCATGAAAACAAGACTGCGCCTGCTTCATTGGATCGGGCGGTGCACATCGGCGCCGAAACATATGTTTGTGACGCCTGAAGGCGTGAAGATTGCAATGACGAATGCCGGTACAACGGAACGGACGGTTCTGATATCCGAGGATGGAGAACTGCATCTGCCGGATTATGAATTGGTATTCGCCTTGACGGAGGCGGCCCGGGAGGTTGCGGCAACCACGGAAGGAGGCGGCTCCGCATGAAGCGGGAAGGGACGACGGTCATCGGCAGAGCGCGGCGCGCAGCGCGCTCGGAAGCGACTTCGGCGCAAGTTCAGGAGCGCAAGCAAGAATGTGCGCACGCTTTGTTAAATCGCCTGTGGATTTTGAAAGAGGAGGAGCAGGATCTGTACTTCTCGATTAAGGATCACTATGAGGAACTGCGGGATTGGTTCATGGATCAAGCGGGTCTCCCGCTTATTCTTACCCGAAGCCTGGCCAAACTGGAACGTACGCCGGTCGTATCGCATCCTTGGATGGGCTTTGAGGAATTCCGCGAAATTCGCGACTACGTATTTTTTACCTATGCGCTATGGTATCTTGAAGGAAAAACGGAGATGGATCAATTCCTGCTTACGGACATTGTGGAGGAAGTCCGGGAGCAATTGGCGATCGGTGGTCTCGAGGCGGATTGGCGCTATTATCACCATCGGTTGTCGATGGCTCGCGCCTTGAAAAAGCTAACATCTTTGGGTGTGCTGGTTGCAGTGGATGGAGATGAAAGCGATTGGGCGCAAAATCAGGATAAAAATGCGCTGTACGAATGTTCCCCCCATTCACGATACGTTCTTCGCCGGTTTCCACAGGATTTGACTTCATACAACAATATGGAGGAGTTATCCGATCCGATCCAGTATGCAGAAACACAGGACGGGCAGAACCTGCGCAAACGGCATCGTGTATACCGCCGTTTCTTGTTCGAGCCCGCCGTATTGGACTGGCATTGGGATGCGGAATTGCTTCCGTATGTATTAACGCAGCGCCGGTCGATTATGGATCATCTGCAACGGATGCTGGGTTTCGAAGGTCGCAGATACCGGGAAGGCTTGCTGTTCTTTTATCCGGAGCTGACGGGCGAACCGGAGTTGTTTCCAACTTTGTCGGGGCTGTCTGATTTGATCCTGCTCATTGCAGGGGAATTGCGCCGGCAGCTTAATTTGGAACGATCGGGAATGTATTTGGAGGCGGACGGTTCAATCCGGCTGGAGCGTTCGGAATTGGAAGGCATCCTGCTGCGGCTGCAGGAGCGCCATCAACAATATTGGAGCAAGGAATTTCGGGAGTCATCGTCTGCCCAATTGGCTGATTTGTGCTTTGAACATATGGAGCAATGGCAGCTTGGAGAGTGGGAAGATGCGAATCATTTTCTCATTTCACCGGTTATCGCCCGATGGAATGCGGAATACGCGAATACGGATTTCGATCAGGAATAATTCGAATACCGATTGGAGGGTTATGAGGATGGCAATGAATGTGAATACACTTGCATGGGTACAGAATGAAGAGCGATGGCGGATGGGGCGCGTCGGCATTCTGAACTTTTGGTATTACGATGAAGAGGTGTTTGAGCTTGAAGACGGACGGCTGATTCTGCGGGGGGCGAATGGCTCGGGAAAGTCGGTTACGATGCAAAGCTTTTTGCCGCTTGTGCTCGACGGCGATAAACGCGCTCACCGGTTGGATCCGTTCGGATCGCGCGACCGCCGGATTGAATACTATTTGCTTGGAGAAGCGGATAGCGGCAAGACTGATGTAACCGGTTATCTGTGGATGGAGTTTGTTCATCCGGTTAAAGGCTTGACCAAGACGATCGGCATTGGGCTGCGTGCAAGGCGGGGCATACAGCAGGTGCAGTTTTGGGGTTTTTTGCTTGATGATGGCCGTTCGATCGGTAAAGACTTTTGGTTATATGACCGGAATCATTGGCTTGAGCATCATTCCCGAATACCTCTTAACAGGCAAGAGCTCGAGCGGGCAATCGGAGCGGGAGGTCAAGTTGTACAGGATCAAGCCTCCTATCGCGATTTGGTCAATAAGCAGTTGTTTGGCTTTGCGGATATCGATGCTTTTCAGGACCTGCTGCATCTCATGATTCAATTGCGCAGTCCAAAGCTGTCGAAGGACTTTAAGCCTTCGGCGATCTATGAGATTCTTCACGGCTCGCTGCCGCCGCTGCAGGAAGATGATTTGCGGCCGTTGTCGGAAGTGCTGGAGGATATGGATCAGATTGCCGATCGGCTGGACGAGCTTCGACTTCATAAGAAGGAAATGGAAAAGCTTCAGGACACTTATGACCGGTACAATAAGCGAACGATGTATGATCAAACGACCCGGCTGTTGGACCGGAATGCCGAATATGGCGAGCACTGCAGCAAGATGACAGGCTTTGAGGCGGCATTGGCGCAAGCGGAAGAGGAGAAGCAAGCAGCCACTGCAAAGCTGAGCTCCATGGAAGCGGCCATTCAACAGGCCGTAAACGAACTGGAAGTGCTTGAGAACCATGAAGCAATCGGCAAACAAAGGGAGTTGGAGGCTGCGGCGAATTCCTTGAAGGATGCGGAGAAGCATTTGGAGCTGGCGCATGACCGCATCAAGAAGAATCAAGTCAAATTTGATGCGGCAGAACGTGATTTGGAGCATACTGGGCACAAACGCACAGGTTACCTGGCGGAGCAGCGGGAAACGCTGGATGAGCTGGAGGCACTGGCGCAAGAAATGGAGTTTGCCGAACATTCGGTATACCATCGATACTGGGATCGTGGCGAACCGGATGCCGATAGCTGGAAAGAGCCTTGGAGGCGGGACCTTCACCGTCACCGGGAGCGGTTGGAGACAGCCTTGGGTAAGGCAAGAGAAGAACGTGAAGCGGCACGGTTGGTGCAAGAGCTTGAGGTGGAGCTTGGTGAGGCGAGAAAAGAACGCGACGAGCGGGAGCGGGAACGCGGCGAGTGTGTCAGGACGATGGAGACGAGCAAGGAGAAGCTGCGCGAAGCGATCGTCACATGGCGGGGAACACTTCGCGAGTTGATCTTTGATGATGACCGGGTTCGCGAGACATTCGAGGCCGTGACGGCATTTGGACCGGAATCGCGATCGCTTGAGGCGATCAGGACGCCCATGCTCAAGTCGCTGGAATTGTGCCGCGAGCGGCTGTCGAGTGAGCGGCTGCAGCTGCAGCAGGGGCAGCGGGAGCTGAAGTTGAAGCAAGAACAGTTGACCGAGGAGAAAAAAACTTGGGAAGCAAGCCGGGAACCGGAACCGGTACGAACGGAGGCGCGGCTAAAGCGCCGTTCGCTGTACGGGGCTGGCAGCGGTGCGCCTTTGTATGCGGCTTGTGATTTTCGCGCGGACGTGGATGATCATCTGAAGGCGAAAATCGAGGAAGCGCTTGAACGCTCCGGATTGCTGGATGCCTGGATTTCCCCGGATGGCCGTGTCGGGACGGAGGCAGAAGGCCAAGAAGAAGTGTGGATCGTTCCTCAACCTCACGAAATTGGCTATACGCTTGCGGATATCCTGGTCCCATCGCCCTCGGAGGAAAGCGGACTGACTATCGCGACGATTGATGAGGTACTGCGCACCTTTTTATGGGTAGAAGATGATGAGCTTGGCGGTTACGATGCGTTTGGTGCCGTGATCTCCGGAGCGGGTGTGTTCAGACTGGGACCTCTGGCCGGAGCTACTGCCGGCAAAGCGCGTGCCGAATACATCGGCAAGGAGACGCGAAAGCGTACAAGGCAGCTTGAGATTGCCCGGCTGCAGCGCGAGCTCGATATCTTGGAGGAACAGCTGAAGGAGTTGGATCAACGAATCGCCGCAATTCTGGAGAGGGATCGCCGGGCGCAAGACGAAGGCTCGTCATTTCCGGATTTTATATCATTGGAGCAAAGTCTACAGTCGCAGCTTGAGGCGTCATATCGGCTTGAGGCCGCTTTAAAGCAAGAAGAACGGGTGCTGGAGCGGTTCAAGGGAAAAACTGCGGAATGGCGCGATCTGCAGCGCGAGCTCCAGGCGCTGACTGCGGATTGGTCGCGGTTGAAACGGGAGAAGGAGCTGCAGGAGGCCGTTTCGATGACGAGGGAATACGGCGCGTTTATCGGGGAGCTTCATTCCGCATGGACAAGAAGCCGCGATGCCGGAGAACGGATTACGGCGCTGCTTGAGGAAAAGCAGTCGGCCCTTGTTGCGATCGAGGGCGACGAGCAGCTTTCCGACGAATTGGATGAGCGGCGTCGCGCGTTAAGGGCCCAAGTGGACGCATTGCGCATGTTGATGAAAGAGCTGGGACTTGCCGATATCTCAAGGCGCATCGAAGCACTAAAGGCAGAGCGGGCACAGTTGGGCAATGAACGGAAGGCTGTTTACGAGCAATTGAAAAAGTCCGAGGAAGCGGCAATAAGAGCTGATAACAGCCTGCAGTTGTATCGCGAAAGGGAAGAGGAACTGAATCAGCGGCTGGAGCAGGCCCAGAATTACTGGCATCGGGAAATGCGGCGCGGCTTGGTTTCAGACTGGCGTGATCTCTACAGGACGGATCTGGACAACAAAGAAGCGACTCAATTGTGTGCGGGGATTCAGCAGCGATATGACGCCTCATTTTCCGGAAGAAATGCGGATACGGTCAAAAATACGCTGTTGGAGCAGTATAACGCGGTTCGCAGCATTTTGACGGACTATGTGTTGGAAACGGAAATCGAAGAGGACACGGGACGGATCGTCATTCAGTCCAGACGGGACCGTGGCCGCCCGTTGCCGCCTCAAGTGCTCGTTGAAGAATTGAAGCGGGATGAAGAAGAGCAAAGCGCGCTGCTCAGCGAAAAAGACAGAGAGCTGTACGAGGAGATCATTTTTCGCAGCGTCGGTAAAGCGATTCGTCAACGTATTCATCGGGCGGAAAGCTGGGTGAAGCGCATGAACCGGCTGATGGAGGAACGCAATACATCCAGCGGGTTGCGGCTTAAGCTGGATTGGGAGCCGAAGGCAGCGCAAAATGAGCAACAGATGGATACGGCGGCCTTGGTTGAGCTGCTGAAACGGGACTCCCACCGGCTTCGCGAGGATGAAATTGACGCGATGATTACGCATTTCCGATCTCAGATCGGTTATGCCAAGCAAAGTGCGCAAAGTGAAAAAGAATCGCTGCGCAAGCACCTGTATGAGGTGCTGGACTACCGCAATTGGTTTGAGTTTGAACTCAAGTATAAAAAAGGCGAGCGGACCGGTTACAGGCCGTTGACGGATTCGCGATTTAACGTGCTAAGCGGCGGGGAAAAGGCGATGGCGATGTACATCCCGCTATTCGCTGCAACCTGGTCGCGCTATTCCGACGCACGGGCCGATGCGCCCCGATTGATTTCGCTTGACGAAGCATTCGCGGGAGTAGACGAGGAGAACATGCGGGATATGTTCCAGCTGTTGACGGAGATGGGCTTTGACTATATGATGACCTCTCAGGTGCTATGGGGCTGCTATGATACGGTGCCGAAGCTGGCCATTTATGAAATCTACCGGCCAAAGGATGTCGATTTCGTCACGTTGTTCCATTACCGTTGGAACGGACAAATAAAAGAGTATGTCCAGGATGAGAGTGGAAACGTATGACCCAATATGCAGGCAGCGACCATCGGGCAAAAGCGAAAGCATATTTTAGTCAGCCTGGATTTCAACGAATGTTGGCCGCGGTATGGAACAGGTACGAAAGGCTGGAACGAATCGGCGGAAACGCTGTTGTGCGAAAGGTGACGCAAGCGGAAAGCGAAGCGATAAATTCTTTTTTTGGCTGGAATTTTAACGAGGGCGATGATATCAGCATTCCGCTGGTTTTATTTGAGCAGGAGCTTAGGGAGTCGATCTTTTCAATCGGTATTATGGAACTTTATCGTTTGATCGAGGGTAAAGCCCTTCTGACAAGAGCTGAAAAGCAATTGTTAAGCAATGCGGAGTGGCATCGGCTGTTTGACGAGGTCCGTCAATTGAGCGGAGAAGAAATTCTTCCCATTACCAATACATGGCTATCCAAGCTTTCGGCCGGGCAAGGAGTCGGGTGGCGTACACTCCGCGAGTTATTCCGTGACAATCACGCAAAAGCGCAAAGCTCATTAACTATTGTTGTGCGTGCACTTCATTTGCTGTTCGCCGAGTACAGTCGGATGGAGCCCATTCGCTTACCCGTGCTTGCAGCCCGTGTTTCGGGTGATGCACATGCGCTGGATATAAGCGAGCCTGCCGGGAGAATGCTTGTGGCTGTGTTGCAATCGATGATCCCGGACGAAGCAGGCCAACAAACGGCCCCTGCTGGAGATGAGGATGCTTCCGATCAGGACGGATCCAAATCGCTGAAGCTTCGCCAATTGTATCGGATGAATGGGATTCTCGACGATGATCTTTCGTCCATTGTATATTGGTCTGTGCCGGAGTATGGTAAACCATTGCTGCGGAATGTTTGGACGCTTAGGCAAGTCGAAGCGGCGGAACATGTGCCCCGTTGCTCCCGAATATATATCGTGGAAAATCCGGCAGTTTTCTCCACTTTAATTGATTCCATGAGCGAGCCGTTGTTCTTGACGGGCAATCCGCCGGCTCTTGTTTGTACCAGCGGTCCAGCCAGTGCGGCGGCTATCCGTTGGCTCCAGCGATGCATCGAGGTGTCAGACGGAACCTGTTCCATTTATTACTCGGGCGATTTTGATGTGAAAGGCATATCGATGGCGCAGACACTTCAGGGGCTTTTCCCGGAACGTTTCACAGCTTGGCGGTTCGATTGCCAAACATATGAAGATATCGTTGGCTGCCTGCCAGGCCCTTCATTGAATGGCGCCGAAATCTCAAAGTTACAGACGCTGAGCGTATCGTGGGATGACCAACTATGTAAGTCGATGAGCCAAAAGGCCCGTAAGGTGCATCAGGAAGCATTCGTGGATCAATTGGTGAAGGACTGGAAGGAATGTTTTGATTAAGGCTGGGGATTTCTTCTGAATGCGACTAAGAGCAATTGAGTCAAACTAAACACGACTTTTTATGATCTATATGTTATAATTAATTCGATTATTGAGTATACTTAAAAAAGTTGGAGGCAACTTTGTACAATATATTGTTCTACGAAGACGAGGAAGGGAATCGACCAGTTGAACAATTCATCGATCAACTTGATGCTGCTGCCGGTATTAATAAAAATGCAAGAGTTCAGTTGGAGCAGCTCATCTATTGCTTAAATCGGTTAGAAGATAAAGGGACACGAGCAGGCTAGAAGTTTACGAAACGGATCTCGGGAGATATTTGGGAACTATGTCCAGCTAATAATCGTATTTTATTCTTCGGTTGGAATGGAAATCATTTTATTTTATTACACCATTTCTCCAAAACAACACAAAAAACACCACCAAGGGAAATTGCGATTGCCGAAAGGCGAATGGATAACTGGCTCTCAAGAAAGCGTAAGGAGTGATGCAGATTATGAAAAGCTGGAGTGAGAAGAAGAAGGAACTCAAGTCTATAGACCCAAACCGTATGAATGAGCTTGAAGCTGTCGCACAATTAGTGAATGCTATACATCAAAGACGGGTTGAATTAGGCTGGACTCAAAAGGAGCTGGCAGACAAAGTGGGACTTCACCAGGAGTCTATTGCACGTATTGAGAATGGCGGAACCATTCCTCGCTTAGACACAGTGTTTAGATTGGCATTAGCACTAGGAATGAAGCTAAGTCTACATGGTATTGAAGAAGCTGCAGCCACAGGTACAGGTTAAGTACTTCAAGGTAACATCAAAACTGTGACTACACTCGTAGAAGCTTGTGTGGCGTTTCGGACAGGGTTCGTCCACGCGCAGGAAGCGTAGCGAACGAGCACGGCATCTGATCTTACCGCTGCGGTGGTCTTCATTGAATAGACTTCGTAAGCAAGTTAAATACGAGATCAGATACTCCCCCCACCTCATTATACATAACCACAAATCATTCACTGTGGTTAATGTTTATAACAACTAGGAGGTGGCTGAAATAACCGTACTCAATATGGATGGCGAAGAACTAACCCCATGTTTGCCTCACCGGGCATGGCGGGAAGTTAACTGATCCCGGGCTGTCTGGATCGATGAGCAGACCATCAAAATACTTTACAACCCTTTTTCATTCCGAGACTATCGAAAAGCTGCCTTAAAAAGGGATAAATATACATGTTTATGGTGTGGGCTTCCTGCAACAACGGTAGATCATATTATCCCCGCAAGCAAAGGCGGCTCAGATCTTCCTGGAAACTTACTCGCTTCATGCAGCGAATGCAACACCAAACGCGGAAACCGTTCAGCTTCTCTTACCTTAAAGAAAAAGCGCATTCCGCGCCGAATATTATCAAGTTCTGTTACCGCATCTTGAAAGCAAAACACGGTCATCGGCAAACGAACTAAAAAGTGATTTGAGCAATAGGACACCTAGCAGGTGTCTTTTATTGTATGAGTTTGCTTCTCATCATGTTTGTATATACCGAAAGTACATAGTATACGTTCTGTACATTTCAGAATCTGTTCATTCCGATATCGCTGCCCCGTTGCTTCGGAGATCGTTTAATAGCTTGCGGATAAAAATGGTAAGTTTCTTATGTTATAATGAAACTAACATCTTGGTCGGACATAGGAAAATTAATCCTAGAGGTGCATCCGATATATGCAAACAAGCGATAAACATTTTGAAAAGAAGGATATTCAGACGATCCTTAAACATATCCTGCTTAAAAATTATTTAACTCGATGGGCTAACGTTTTTATGAGAGCGTCTATTAGTAGGCCGATTAAGAAGTGTCACTTTGTAGATTGTTTTGCCGGCCGTGGGACTTTGTTCGCCGCTTCATTATATGGCGGGAAATAGCCATGGATTCGCCATTCGGTTTGGCGGAGCCAAACCGAAAATGTACCCGACAATAGCCTAATCCCTT
>NZ_JAYJLD010000030.1 GCF_035282765.1 Ferviditalea candida
GATCCTATGCGGAATTAATTTGCAAAACAACGAAAAAAAGCTGCTTTTTATGCCGATTTAATTTGCAAAACCCCTGCCGGATTAATGTGCAAATTCACAAAAATGACAAGTCCCTCCACAAGGCACTGGAAGCACACAAACCAAAGCCTTAACCCATTTTCCTAAGGTTGAGGCTTTGGTTTGCCATTACCGGTTGAACCGTCACCCTTCGAGTTTCTTCGTCTTACTTATGATACGGTTCCCCCCGCAGAATCTTAAACGCCCGGTAAATCTGCTCCACGAGGATTAGGCGCATCAGCTGGTGCGGGAAGGTCATGCGGCCGAAGGACAGCGTGCGGTCGGCGCGGTTCAGAACGGCTTCCCCGAGTCCCAGCGAGCCGCCGATCACAAAGGTTACCTGGGTCCTCCCGTTAACCGCCAGCCTGTCCAAATTGGCCGCCAGTTCCTCCGACGACCAGAGCTCACCGCCAAGCACCAGCGCGATGACGAACGCGTCCGGCTTGATCTGCGCGAGAATCCGCTCGCCTTCCCGTTCCTTGACTTGGCGTTCTTCGGCCACGCTGAGAGTTTCCGGCGCTTTATCATCGGACACCTCATGGATGTGCACCTTCGCATACGGTCCCAATCGCTTCACATATTCCGCGATGCCCTGGACCAGGTACTTTTCCTTCAGCTTCCCCACACCGACAATTTGAATGTTCATGCTCTCCGTCCCTTCCACGCACGCCGATCAAATGCGCTTCAGTGTATTGGCGTGTCCTCTATCTACACCACCAGAAAACGCGCTTCCTGCCGGCAATGGTCGCAGTGGCCCGGCTGTTCCCATGCCGAGAATTCCACCTCTTGCAGGTCCACAATATCCGGAGCCTTTTCGTATTCGTCGATAAATTTGTCGATCGCAAGCTCCACATGATCTTTGCACACTACATACATTTCGTTAATCGATCTCCTGACTTTCGGTCCATTATTCGGCTCTCAAGCTCACAACAACGCTGCGCCGTTCTCCATTCCGGTAGAACGTCACCTTCCCCTTGTCGCCGACCCGCTTGTTCTCGTACAAATACTTCCGCAAATCGACGGTATTGTTCACCGTCTGGTCGTCCAGCGCCACGATCACATCGCTGTGGCGCAGACCCGCAGATTTGGAGGGGCCCGTCACTTCCATGACAATAATACCAGTCTTCACCGTTTTGGGCAGTTTCAAAACTTCAGTGCCGGAACTGAAGGACTGCAGATCCTGAGGATAAATACCCAAGTGGGGCCGTTGAATTTCACCATAACGGACCAGTTCATCGATGATCGGCTTGGCGAGATTGATCGGAATCGCGAAGCCCAAGCCTTCCACCCCGGTATCGGCGATCTTGCGGCTGTTGATCCCGATCACCTTTCCTTGAAGGTTGACCAATGCGCCTCCGCTGTTGCCTTGATTGATGGCCGCATCGGTTTGAATCACATCCAGCCTCCAGTCGATATTGCCGTTGCCCCCCAGCGACACCGGAATCACCCGGTGAGGCGAACTGATTACCCCGACGGTGATCGTCTGTGAAAACTCCAAACCCAGAGGATTGCCGATGGCAATCGCCGTTTCTCCCGCCTTCAGCCCGTCGGAGTCCCCGAATTCCGCGACCGCACCGATGTCTTGTCCATTCATCTCCAGTATGGCCAAATCGGTCAGCTTGTCCTCTCCGATCACGGAAGCCCGCTCCTTTTTGCCGGAAGGAAGCACGACGTCAATCTGCCCCGCGCCGTCCACCACGTGCTGGTTGGTAACAAGCTTGGCTTTGCCCTGATCTCGCTCAAAAATCACTCCCGATCCCAGTACTTGGCCTTCCTGAGGAGGGTCCCCGTTCGTCGGCTTGGTGCTGATGATGCTGACCACAGCTGGCTTTACTTTTTCCGAAGCCCAGATAACCTGATCCTCCTTGTCAACCTGCACTCCCGCCGTGTTCACCTCCATCGGAGCGCGGATCAGAAAATAAATCATTAGAGCCATCCCGAACATGACCAATAATGCGGCAGCGGACACAGCATACGCCAGTGCAAGAGGATTCCGCTTCCCCCAGCTTTCCCGAGGGTATCTCCTCCAGCCACGGGACCTGCTCCGTCTGTTTGCTTTTGTTGAATAAAAATCGTCGTCCCAAAAACTCATCTGTGCTTCCCCTCCTTGTTCGCCGAATGATGAATTATCGTTTCTTGTGCATATTTAGAGAATTCGAAGACTATACTATTTTTACCACATAAAAATTTATAATTTTCCGGTCATTCGGAAAGGCAAATTCTTATTGGCATGAAAAACTTCCTTTAATCGCGGTTCGGCTTCTCTGAAGGATTTCGATAGAAGTTTTTCTTATAGAATGCCGTCAAAAAGGAGTGTTGGTATGTCCCGGATTCTGTCCCATCTGGATGAAATTAACGTGATCGGCAAATTGGCCGATTTGAAAGAAGAGCACTATCGAAGCTTGTTGATCCTGAACGGCTTGATTGAGCTTCTGATCGAAAAAGGCATCCTCACGGAACAGGAACTGCGCTCGAAAATGTCCGATTTGGATACGATTCATCTCAGACCTCACCCACAACCTCCCATTTCGTAGGGCGGTCAAAATATGTATCCATCAGCTGAACCTGACGATGCTTATTCAGGATCCCGTTCTCCTCCAGGATATTCCGCACCGTCAGTCTGGCCAAATCCAATAAATTGTGGTCCCTGCTCAGATGGGCAAGATAGACCCCCCGTGTCTTGGATGAGATAAGCTCGCTGAGCGCTTCGCCTGCCGCCTCATTGGACAAGTGGCCGGTATCGCTGAGAATTCTGCGCTTGATATTCCACGGATAATGCCCGATTCTCAGCATTTCCACATCATGATTGGCTTCCAGGATCAATGCGTCGGAATCGGCAATTTTTTCTTTGACCTTCGGACTCATATACCCGAGGTCCGTTGCCAGGCTGATTTTCAGATCCTTTTCATAAAAGCAATAGCCGACCGGTTCTGCGGCATCATGCGAAATGGCGAAGGACTCTACCGTCAGCGCTCCAAATTGGATGCGTTCCCCGGTCTCCATGATGCGGACCTGCTCCTTGGCGATATCTCCGACCAATTTTTCAAGCTCCGCCCAAGTTCGGCTGTTCGCATATACGGGAAGCCGAAGCTTGCGCGCCAGCGCCCCCAAACCTTTAATATGGTCACTGTGTTCATGCGTGATAAATACGGCATCAATCTCGTTGAGCTTCGTCTGCCTTTCCTGCAGAAGCTGCTCGATTTTTTTCATGCTCAGACCGGCATCGATCAGAATCCGGTGTTCCCGGGTTTCCACAATCATCGAATTTCCGGTTGAACCGCTGGCCAATATGCTGAAACGCACTCCCATGTCTATTTCTCCTTTTGCAGTCCAGCTTCTGCTCCTTCTCCATCTGAGCTTTCGGTATCTGCATTTTGCTTCTGCTGTCGCTATTTATCCTTTGCGTCTGTTTCCTTTTGCGGAGCGGCAACCGCGCCGGTGATGGCGTGCACATAGAACACATCGCCCTTGCGGGTCACAATTCTCCAGGAAGGCGCAAGCACCTGGGTTTCCGAGTTGAAGATTTGCCCGTGATAACCCAGCCGGACATCGGTGATCACCGAACCGCGGGGAAGATAATTCTCCACCAGACTGCCGATGGCCGTCATGCCCGACAGCACCTTCTGTTCTTTGTTCTGCGAATTCTGAATGATCTGCGCAAGGCTCTGCTGGTAACCGTCGATCAACCCGTGTTTCACCAAAAGCTTCAAATTCACTTCAAACATCGGATACCCGTTGAACAGCTGATGCATCATATAAACCTCGGAATTGCTCATGCCTTCGTCCAATTGGTAGTCCGATAAGCGTGGGATCTGCTGCAGCTTCGTCTTTTCACTGGCTTTATACAGGTTATTGACGGAAAAAGGATACTCCAATTCGATCATCCGATGCGGATCAAAGGCGGGGTCGAATCGGATCGAAATGTCCTGCAACTTCGGCGTATCCTCGGAAACCGCAGCCTCCAGACGGATCTCCTTGCTCTTCATCAGCTGCTGAATTTCCCGCGTCGTTTCCTCCGAATTGAATGTCGTTTTTTCCAGTTCGACTTTCCCGATCCACAGCTGATACCCGAGCAGGATGTTCAACGCTAGAAATGCCATGATCAGTATGGTTTTGGCCCGGCTCCATTCCATCGGTCTCCCCCTCCCCGGTCATTTCAAGAAATCAAAGGTTCCGTCATCACGTTCAACCGCCCACGCGGGAATCAAATCGACATAGTCCTTGGCGATCACCGGGCGGTATGCCGGTATCACTGCGATAATCTTGTACCGCTTATCGTAATCCGCAATCATCTTTTCGAGTTGTTTACCGCCAGGCAGGGATCCGCTGCTTTTGATATCGTTCTTTTGATCGAGGATGATCAACGAACGTTCATATTCCGAAACCGCTCCATTCTGCAGCACGATTCGAATATATCCGAAGTTGTCTTCTCCGCTGGAGATAATCGGATACGATTCGGGAAACGAACGGACCAGCTGGCGGAACATAAACTCCCGACCTTCCTCCCGATTCGACGAGCGGATGGAATGAAACTGATATTTCCCGTTCCACCCCCCGTGCTGATTAATAAACTGGACGGCCGTGTACAGTTCTTCACTTTCATTGAATCTGCCGTCAACCGGAGCGATGGAATCCGAGTACAGCATCCATAAACGGTTCTGTTGTACCTGCAGTCCGCGTTTGCCGTCCGTATAAATTTGCGTTCCGTCCTTCTCCTGAATATTGCGCGTGATCCCGGGATCGGCGAACAGGCTGTTCTCCATTTGTTCAGCTGAAATCGTCGTATAGGAGTACCGCAGTTGGTTGATATCAAGTTCTTTTTCTGGCAAATAGCAACTTCCATCGAGCGTATAATATCGGTTGCCGCTGTTTTTCCAATATTCCCCGAAGCCGACGAAGGTCTCCACATCTTTTTCCGTAATATTCGTATTGGAAATTTCATAAACCGTCGACTGGTTTTCGTCAAAAAAGTAGGTTTGCACGACCTGATTTCCATCAATAAATATCCAAATCCGATTAATTTTTTGCGAATCGTAAAGGGTATCGCCCTTAATTGAGAAAATGCTGTGCAGCATATTCAGCGATATCCCCTTCAAATATCGAAGTTCGATGCCCTTGTAATTTTTCCTGGGCAGATCCCAATCAACGGAGTGCATGTTGGTTGCCCTCAAGCCATCAAACGCCCGTTCCCGCAAAATATTATAGATAAGTCCATAGAAGGTCGCATCCGGGTAAAACACGGTGTGCGTATCATCGCCGAAATGCAATAGGAGCTGCGCCGGATAAATCAGATTTTCCGCTTTTTCCTGGGTTCCGATCCTTTGGGTTGCGATATATTCCGTCTGATTGATCGATTCAAAATGCGGGGTGCTGTAGGCCAGCAAATAGCTTTGCACAAGACTGAACAGGATCAGCGCAAACAGCAGGACGGACTTTATGTTTTCTTTCATTTCCCCTCACTCCCCTCACGCTGTACCGGTAAAATGAAAGAAATGGTCGTGCCCCGATTGACCTCTGAAGCAATATCGATGACTCCGTTATGCGCCTTGATAATTTCCCGGGCAATAGACAAACCGAGCCCCGTTCCTCCCATATTTCTCGATCTGGCCTTGTCCACCCGATAAAATCTGTCGAAAATCCGCTCCAGATCCTTCTTCGGTATGCCGATGCCGGTATCCGATATCGAAACCAATAAATGCTCTTTATCCGGCATCTCCGTGCGGATTTCGATCTTTCCGCCCTCCGGGGTGTATTTGATGGCATTGGACACCAGGTTGTCCAGCACTTGATCGATTTGATCCCGATCGAGCATCAGGGACGGGATTTCCCCTTCCGTCAAAATCAGGATGTCGATCGATTTCTTCTGCAGCTGGAATGAAAAACGGTCCGCAACCTCCTCCAGCATGTCCACGATATTCGTTTGTTCTTTCGACAGGACCGCCTGCTGGGAATCAAATCGGGAAAGATGCAGCAGATCCGTCACCAGGCGAATCATTCTCTCCGTTTCATTGCGGGCAACCGCGACGAATTTTCTGGACAGGGTGGGATCTTCTATCGCTCCGTCGTCCAGAGCCTCCAAGTAACTTTTAATGGTCGTCAGCGGGGTCCGCAGCTCGTGCGACACGTTCGCCACGAATTCCCTCCGGGAACGCTCCATTTTCTCTTGCTCCGTGACGTCATGGAGCACCGCAATCGTTCCGGTAATTCCTTTTCCGCGCCTGTGAATAGGGGTGAACGTCACCTGGATTTGCTTCGATACCTCTTGATGATCGTCCATCAGCTGGATCAATACGTTATTTTCGTCGCCAAGCACGTATTTGCCGATCTGGCCCATAGACATTTCGAGCACCTCGGCGATATCCAAGCCGATCATGTCCTGTTCCTGCTTCCGCAGAATTTGCTTCGACCGCGCATTGACAACGATGATCTTCCCCTTGTCGTCCGTCGCGATCACGCCGTCGCTCATATTGGACAGAATCGACGACAGCTTCTCCTTTTCTTCCTCGTTCTGCGAGAGTGCTTCCTTCAAGCGGTTGGTCATATGGTTGAAGGCGAGGCTCAACTGCCCGATCTCGTCATGGCTGACCACATTCACCTGCCGGTTGAAATCGCCCTCTGCAATCGCCTTGGCCTGCTTGGTAATATCCTTGATCGGATTGGTGATGGTATGGGCCAGAATGACACCCAACAGCACAGTCAAGCCCAAAGCGATCAAGGTTCCCGATACGAGAATACGGTTGATATCTTTAATCCGGTCGTACAAATCTTCCATCGACGCAATCATATAGACCGCGCCAAGCACCTTGCCCCCGCCGCCGATCGGCATGGCGATCACCCGGTACCTTGCGCCTGTCGAATCCACCATCGTGCCTGCATCGACCTTGATTCCCTGCAGCGCACGGCTCACTTCGGTTTGCGTTGTTTTTTGCCCGACCAACGAGCGGTTCTTGATTGATGTCGTGCTCATCATAATTCCGTTGGAATCGATGATTTGGATCTCCGCTTTGCTGATCGTATTCAAATTTTTGACGACCCCGTCAAGCTCTTCCTGGATCTTGCCTTCGCTTTTGCCTTCCTGATTCAATTCCAAGTAAGGTTCCACGAATTTAGTCAGCAGATCGACCTGATTGTTCAGCGATTGAGAGAATGTTTTCTGAAACGTGTTCTCCAAGGTTTTGACAAAATATACGCCGATCAACTGCATCGCGATCAGAATCAGCAGCACATAGATGATGATGAGCCGAATTTGGATGGACTGAAAGAAACGGCTTTCTTTCATCGATTACAATCCTCCCGATTTCGGATTCCTCATCAAATATCCCAATCCTCTGCGGGTGATAATATATTCCGGCTTGCTCGGATCATCCTCGATTTTCTCCCGAAGGCGGCGGATCGTCACGTCGACGGTACGCATATCGCCTAAATACTCGAACCCCCAAACCGCCTGCAAAAGGTGCTCCCGGGTCATGACTTTGCCGCAGTTCTTAGCCAGATAATAAATCAATTCAAATTCGCGATGGGTCAAATCCAACGGAATGCCGCTCTTGTACACCACATACATATCGCTGTCGATCAGCAGATTGAGAATTCGGATTCCCTGCGGCTGAATTTCTTGCTGCACGGGGGGAAACGTCTTGTTTTGTCTACGCAAATGCGCCTTCACTCTGGCCAATATTTCACGGGTGCTAAACGGCTTGGTGACATAATCATCCGCTCCCATCTCCAGTCCCAGCACTTTGTCGATTTCAGAGTCTTTCGCGGTGAGCATGATGATCGGCGTATTCAGCCTGGCCCGCACTTCACGGCATACATCCATGCCGTCTTTAACCGGAAGCATCAGGTCGAGCAGGATAAGGTCGGGTTCCTCGTTGAATGCAAGCTCAACCGCCGTTTCTCCATCAAACGCGCATATCACCTGGTATCCCTCTTTTTCCAGGTTGAACTTCAAAATATCGGCAATCGGCTGCTCATCGTCAACGACAAGAATTTTTCCCAGCATGCTTATCACCACCCTATCGATATAAACTTATATTACCATACCTTTAATGAATTCTATCAAGAAAATATATGAAACCCTTACTGACACCTAAACAGCAAACATAACGGACAGGCAACTTTTCTTCGCCTGTCCGTTATGTTCAATTATCATAATGAAGCTTTATCTTAAATATTTCAAAGGATTCTGCGGGTCATTATCCACACGCACTTCAAAGTGGAGATGAACGCCCGTTGAATCACCGGTGCTGCCCATGATGCCGATTTTTTCGCCTTTCTCGACGATCTCGCCGTTGTTGACGAGAATCTGGCTTAAATGGGCATACAGCGTTTGATAGCCGTTCTTATGATCCACCACGATGACATTCCCGTACCCGTGCTTCACACCGGTAAAAACTACTATTCCCGTATCTGCTGCAAGAATGGAACGATTTGCCGAGGCTAAATCGACTCCCTCATGCATTCTTCCCCATCGCATACCGAATGAACTGGTCAGCTTGGCGCCGACAACCGGCCAGGCAAACCGTCCCGAGCCTTGGCCGAGCACAACCTTCGTGCCTCGCGCGGCAAGCGCGGTGACCGGCTCTTGGACAACTTCTTCACCGGTCATTTCTTCTTTGATGACCTGTCCGTTGATTCTCGTCAGCTCATAGGTGACTTTTTTCATTCCGTTCTTACCCGGGCGAATGATCCGCGTTCGGCCGGCAATTAATGAATCATCTTCCTGGTAATCCGTATCATACTGAATTTCTTGATTTTCTACGAATTTTTCTACAGTCCGCACGCTTAATGTCGGCTGCAATACGGTAAGGTCCAGCTTATCACCGGCCCGAATCATGTCATCGACAATCCATGGATTCCGGTCGTAAATGACCTGCTTGTCGATATGGAACTTTGCGGCGATGCAAGAGACGCAATCCCCCTCTTGTACAACATAGGTCACCGGCTTAACACCGCCCGTCTCCAGCTTTTTCATCAGCGCGTCCGGCTCGATGATATCCTTCGGATCAATTGCCGTATCAACGACTTGCACATCCTGTGTGAACTCAACCGATTGAAGCTTTTTGGATTCAACGGCATTGTTCGATGCGGAAAGAATCCCCACCTTTTTCGAATCCTTGTTTGCCGCATATTTGTTCTTGATTTTTTGAAGAATTTCCTTGGCGGTTTGATCATCCTTCACCACTGCGACGACTTTCCCGTCAACCCTCAATTCAGTTCCGATGACTTTAACCGCCAGAAGTCCGTCCAATTTGTTCATGACATCCGACTCATTCGTCTTCGGTTTGAATATCTTTTCGCTTTGGTAGTTGATCGGCGCCGAAGCAAGCTCTATGCGTAAATCGGGATGGCTCTGCTGAGCCTTCTCATATTTGTCTACGATAAATTGCTCTACATGCTTGATATCGCTGACGACGCCAATTTCCTGATCGCCGACGTATACGTGATAGATCTCTTGGGTATTGTTTTTTACGTATTGATTGCCGCTGACGGTAACAGCCGTCAAAATCCCAAACGCCATCGAGCCTTTCAGCATGTGCAGCTTGTATGTATTCAAAAAAGACGATATCTTGTTAAGCAAAAGCAGGTTTTGGGTGTTTTCGGATGAAGTAGTCCCTTCGCCCCCATTCTTACGCCTCTTCAAATTTTTGATCCAATCTTTCTCCTTGAAACTCCCCATGATCGTCTCCTTTATGCTGGTATTCAACTATCTATGGTTCGAAAAAGAATTGTTGGCCGCTTATATAAAACTAGTCTTTGTTACATTACTGTAACATAGCAAGCGGCACTTTTTCAATCATATAATAGTGAACAATTTGCGAGGGACGGACTGAAGAGAAGGCACATCAATACTTCTTCAGGATTTGAATCAGTTCCCGGTATTCATTTTCAGTCAAGTATTTCTCCATAATCGTTTGGATTTCTTTAAGTTCTCCGCCAGTGATGCCATCTTCCATATAGCCTGAAATCTTCTGCATTTCATCCTGCGGCAGCTTGGCAGCGAGAATGGAAAAGACCTTCATCTTATCCTCATTCGTCATCTTCTCCTTTGTTTGCTGCAATTGTTCCGTTGACACCGCCACATGCTGGTCCTGCCGGGCTGAATCATGCCCTGCTTGGTCCACATTTTGACCGAAAACAGCTACAGTATCACCCCCCGGTTCGGTTCCGTTCGTACCGGCAGCCTGCGGCTGCCGAGTATTATCCAATGAAGTCGGGCCCTGTCCTGAAGCTGGAGACTCTGCCTTGAGCTTCTCTTGTTCCACTGCCTGCTGATTTTGCTTTTGTACAGATTCCCCCATGGTAAGTGTATGCACCTGGTCCGATAATTTTGCCAAAAAATTATTCAAATCGAATCCCGAGCCTTCAGCTGCAATGTTCATTTTTTGCAAAATATTTGCGACATATGAATTGACCACATAGTAGGTAGTATACACGGAAATTGCGGACAGCAACGCTGCGGTCACTGCCATTTTGCCTAACCAAGCCAAAAACTTCATTCATAAACCTCCCTCTTAAGTAGAAGCTTTGCGCATACTTCCTAGTATTGACCGGAAGCGCTTTTTCATTCCGCTTCAAATAAAAGAATCCCCAAAGCCTTGGGGATTCCAGAGAGAGTCGTTATATCGATTTCCATGAACTTCAATGATTAAGCATAAATCGGCCGGACCAAATTGGTTTGTTCCCGGTTGCGTCCCACCGAGAAAATCGTCAGCGGTATACCGGTCAATTGCGAGATGCGTTCCAGATAATGCCGCGCATTCTCCGGCAGGTCGCTTAACGTCCTCGCCGAGCTGATGTCTTCATTCCAACCGGGGAGCTCCTCGTAGACCGCTTCACATTCGGACAGCACCTTCAAGCTGGCCGGATAAGACTCGATGACTTCTCCGCGATATTTGTAAGCTGTGCAAATCCTTACCGTTTCCAGTCCGCTCAGAACATCGATCGAATTCAAGGACAGGCCCGTAATTCCGCTTACCCTTCGGGCATGGCGGACCACAACGCTGTCAAACCATCCGACCCTTCTCGGTCTGCCCGTTACCGTACCGTATTCATGACCCTTTTCGCGGATCCAATCGCCGATTTCATTGTTCAATTCCGTCGGAAACGGTCCATCGCCGACTCTGGATGTGTAGGCTTTGGCCACACCGATGACCTGGTTGATTTTCGTCGGTCCCACTCCGGCACCGATACAAACTCCGCCGGCAATCGGGTTGGAGGATGTCACGAACGGATATGTCCCGTGATCAATGTCAAGCATGACGCCCTGAGCCCCTTCAAACAGCACCCGCTTCCCTTGATCGATCGCGTCGTTCAGCACCACCGAGGTATCGGTGACGTAAGGGCGAATTTTGTCCACATATCCGAGGTACTCTTCCAGAATCTCATCCGCATTCAAGACAGCCGCGCCGTATACTTGTTTGATCATCTTGTTTTTTTCGGCGGTGATGCTTCGCAATTTGCGTTCGAATTCCTCCTCATCCAACAGGTCGGCAACCCGAATCCCGTTTCGCGCGGCTTTATCCATATAGCAGGGGCCGATCCCTTTGCGGGTCGTACCGATCTTGTCATCGCCTTTGCGAAGCTCTTCCAGTTCATCCAGCAGCAAATGATAGGGCATGATCAAGTGCGCCCTGTCGCTGATTTTCAGATTATCGGTGGTAAAGCCGTTCTCACGGATATATTCGATTTCTTCGATAAGCGCCTTCGGGTTGATGACCACTCCGTTCCCGATCACGCACACTTTATCTCCATAAAAAATGCCTGACGGAATCAGCGTCAGCTTATATTTGTTATTGTTGATCAAGATGGTGTGCCCCGCGTTGTTACCTCCCTGATAACGGGCAACCACCTCTGAGGATTCGGCCAAAAAATCGGTAATTTTACCTTTTCCTTCGTCTCCCCATTGGGTTCCGACTACAACTACCGTTGACATAGAAAATACCCCCGTCGGGTGTTGAGTACACCTTCAATTTTCCGCCCGGATACTCCGGACAGCAGATTAAGTGTAGCAGTTTGAATCAATAAAGTCAATGAAAAACGAACAATCCAATGAAAACACACAAGATTGTTCGTGTTTATTTCGTTCTATGCTCCGCTGGCAGCCGCGGACATTTCCATATGGTTTCGATCCAGACTGACGAATTTATTGAAATTTTTCAGAAAGACCAATTCCACGGTTCCGACCGGACCGTTCCGCTGTTTGGCGATGATGATCTCGATAATATTCTTTTTTTCCGAATCCTGATTATAATAATCGTCCCTGTAAAGAAAAGACACGATATCCGCATCCTGCTCAATCGAACCGGATTCCCTCAAATCGGACATCATTGGCCGTTTGTCCTGGCGCTGCTCCACCCCGCGGCTTAACTGGGACAGCGCAATGATCGGGACCTCCAGCTCCCTGGCAATCGCCTTGAGGGTCCGCGAGATCTCTGATACCTCCTGCTGACGATTCTCGCCGCTTTTTCCCTTCCCGTGAATCAGCTGCAAGTAGTCGATCACCACAAGCCCCAGTCCCTTTTCCTTTTTGAGTCTCCGGCACTTCGCCCGAATGTCCGATACGGTAATGGATGGCGAATCGTCAATATAAATATTGGCCTCAGACAATGAGCCTATTCCCATCGTCATCTTCTCCCAATCGTCGCCCTCCAAGTGACCGGTACGCAGCCGGCCCGCATCCACATTCGATTCGGCGCAAATCATCCGCTGCACCAACTGCGAAGCGCCCATCTCCAAGCTGAAGATGGCCACCGTCTCTTTGGCCCGGACACCGACATTCTGCGCAATGTTCAACGCGAATGCGGTTTTTCCGACGGAGGGTCTAGCTGCTACGATGATGAGATCAGACCGCTGAAAACCCGAGGTCATCTTATCCAGATCGGGAAAGCCGGAAGGAATCCCCGTTATCCCGCCTTTGTTGTGGTAGAGAAACTCCACTCTCTCGAACACATCCATCAGCACATCACGTATGCTGACAAATCCGCCGGCCGATCTCCGGTTGGAGATTTCCATGATCTTCTTTTCCGCTTCGTCGATCAGTTCCCCGACATCGTCAGAGCTTGCATACCCGCTGCTCGCAATCTGGGTGGCCGTACGAATCAACCTTCTCAGGAGCGATTTTTCCTCGACGATCTGTGCATAGTACTCCACATTCGCGGATGTCGGAACGGCGTTGGCCAGATTCGTCAAGTAACTGACGCCGCCGATCTCCTCCAACCGGTCCTTGTCTTTCAGACGGGCCGTCACCGTAATCAAGTCGACCGGTTCATTCTCCTCGCCCAGTTCCGTCATGACTTCAAAAATGACCTGATGCGAGCTCCGGTAGAAATCCTCGGGACGAATAACCTCCATGACCGTTGAAAGCGTTTGGCTGTCCAGCAGAATAGCCCCCAAGACGGCCTGCTCCGCTTCCGCATTCTGTGGAGGCACACGATCAAATAACATTTCCCCGCTCATACGCTTCTTTGCCCCTTGGCTGAATTATTCTTCAACGATCTGCACTTTAAGCTCCGCCTTTACTTCTGGGTGCAGCCTGATGGACACCACCGTTGTGCCCAAGGCACGAATCGGCTCGTCCAGTTGGATTTTTCTTTTATCGATTTTGAGTTTTAATTTTTCCAGTTCATCGGCAATCTGTTTGCTCGTGATCGAGCCAAACAGCCTTCCGCCCTCGCCGGATTTGGCCTTAAGCTGAATCGTCGTATTCCCCAGTTTTCCTGCCAGCTCCTGAAACTGCTGCTTCTCCAATTCGTGCTTTTTCAGCTCTGCTTTTTTCTGCTGTTCCAGCTGCTTCACGTTGCTGTCCGAGGCCGGACTTGCCAAGCCCCGCGGAATGAGGAAATTGTTGGCGTAGCCTTCGGACACATTTTTGACTTCGCCTTTTTTGCCTTGGCCTTTGACATCCTTTAGAAATATAACCTTCATTCGAAAAACCCCTCTTCTTCCTGAATTTCCTTAAGCACTTTGTTCAGCTTGGCTTCGGCTTCCTCCAAAGTGCATTCCAGCTGCGTGGCGGCATTGGTTAAATGACCGCCCCCATTCAACCGTTCCATGATGACCTGCACGTTGATTTGCCCGAGCGACCGGGCGCTGATGCCGATCAATCCGTCATTGCGTTCGCTGATCACAAACGAAGCCATGACATTCGTCATATTCAACAGCGTGTCGGCCACTTGGGCGATCAGCACCTGGGAATATTTTTTGCCTTTATCCGCCACCGCAATGACAAGATGATTATACAACAGCTTTGAGTTTCGGATAATTTCCGTTTTCTTCAAATATTCCTCCAGATCCTCCTGCAGGATTTTCTGGATCAGCGTCGTATCCGCTCCGTTCCGGCGCAGAAACGAGGCCGCCTCAAACGTTCTCGCTCCGGTCCGCATGGAAAAGCTCTTCGTATCCACAATAATTCCCGCCAATAATACGGTCGCTTCCATGACATCCAGGGTCAACCGCTCGTGAATATACTGCAGGAGTTCCGTAACCAATTCACAAGTCGACGACGCATAGGGCTCCATGTAGACCAATACCGCGTCGCCGATGAACTCTTCGCTTCTCCGGTGATGATCCACCACCACGATGCGCTGGGTCAGCTGCAGCAGCTTCGGCTCCGGCACCATCGACGCTTTATGCGTATCCACCACCACGACCAAAGACCGCTGGGAGATGATCAGAAGGGCCTGTTCGGGCGTAATGAACCATTTGGACAAATTTTCGTTCTCGCGGATTTCCTGCATCAGCTTATGAATCGACGGATTGACGCCTTCAAGGACAATATACCCTTCCCTGCCGTTCATCTGGGCCGCTTTCAAGATCCCTACTGCCGCTCCTATAGCATCCATATCCGGCATCCGATGTCCGACAATAATGACCTTATCGCTTTCTCTGATTAAATCGCGAAGCGCATGGGAGATCACCCTTGCGCGCACCCTCGTTCTTTTCTCCACGGCATTCGATCTTCCACCGTAAAATGACAGCCTTTGGTCCAGCCGGACTGCCACTTGGTCGCCGCCGCGGCCGAGCGCGATATCCAAGCTGGATTGGGCTAGCTGACCGAGCTCGACCAAGCTTTCAGCTCCCGCTCCGATTCCTATGCTCAATGTTAACGGGAGCTTGTATTCCATCGTCAAATCCCTGACGTCATCAAGAATTTCAAACCGGGACTGCTCCAATGAAATCAGAGCCTTGTGATTCATCAAAATCAAAAACTTGTCGGATGCAAACCTTCTTAAGTAAAGATGATACTTGTTCGCCCATTCGGTGATTTCTCCGGCGACCTTGGCCAACAGAATGCTCCTCGTTTGGTCATCCATCCCCTGCGTCGCTTCCTCAAGGTTATCCAGCATGATAATCCCGATTGCCGACTTTTCTTCCTGATATTTTTGGCTGAGCCGTTTGTAATCCGTTATGTCGGTAATAAACAGCATCCGTTCGTCCGGCTTGATCGAGATGTGAAAAGCGCGATTCCCGAGGACGGCTTCGACTGTTTCTTCTTTTTCCTTTTTATTCTTAAGAACAGGGAACATCTCGTACAGCTGCTGTCCGATGATCGACTCTTTCTCCTTGATTTTCGAGATATACGGATTATGCCATTCGATCATTTTTTCATCATTGTACAGCACCATTCCGATCGGCAGTCCGCTGATCACTTCATACCCCGCCCGCTTCACCCTGTGCGATAACGTAGCGATATAATTGTTCAGATCCTTACGAAACGCCTTTTCGGCAATGAATGCATAATACACCAAGACTCCGGTCAGCAGCAGCCCTGCTGCGCCGATTTCCCATTGATAGATCAACAGAATCATATTCAGGATCAATAGAAGTATCAAGCCCCACAACACATGCATGCCATGCCAGCGATTGATAAGAAACTTCGGCATTCGATCCGCCCCTATTAATGTTTTTTGATCCGTCCCCGAAGGTTGAATGATGTATCGATTATTCCCAGGAAACTGAGAAAATAGGACAGAAATACAAACAGGACGACTCCGACAGCCGGCAACACGTGGCCCCATCCCTTGGCATCAGATACATAGTAAAGAAAAGACAGCCCCTGAATCGAAAATGCCAGCATTAACAGCGGCAGCAAATTAAGCAGTATGACCGTCAGCACCGATGACGGGTCCATGGGTAGAAGAACCTCCAGCAAAAGAGCCGCAACATAAAACCACCCCCATGATTTGGGGATCATCCAATCTTTGAAAGGCTTCAGCGCGGGTATTGCCATTTCTGTTCTGGACAGCAGTTTCCTGCCGATCGCGTGTGTAATCCATGCATAAAACAACGCAAAGATGATCATGAACATGGGAACCATCTGCGCCATTGTTGCTGCCATTTGTTCCATTTCCGTGGCGGAATTTGAAACGTTCCACAAGGGTTGGGTCGACTCCAGGCTTTGCTTGATCAAAGCGCTGTATTGTTCAATCAGATTCAACCCCAATCCGGCGGAAATCACCAGAACCAACAGCAATTCCCCCAGAAAAACCACGGTTCCAATGGCAATCACGGAAGCCGCCGATGATTTTTTTTTGTAAAAATAACCCATTGCCGAGGCCCCTATTACAAAATAAAGGGAAATCAGAGTCATAAAGATTCCCGGAGGCCACGCAACGGTGAAGATGAGAAGGACGGTGTGCATAATCAATTGGTAGATAATGAAGCTCTTGATTCTCATGATCATAAACAGTACAATCACGGGAATCGTCATCATGCTGATCGTAAGAATGCCCAGCGGTGTCAATAACGATATCAGCAAAAACAAATAAACGGAAACCCAGATCAGCGCCTGTTTACGGATGTTCGGCAATTTATTCACCTCTTGCGGACATGTTCTTCAAGGATCGAAATATCCTGATACCAATCCTCGAGCTGATGTCCTTCCTCACGGTGTTTTTTTAATTTTTGGACAATCGATTCATCCAACGTATGATAGGGTATCCCGAGCCTTCGGCCCAGTATGTAGCAGCTGACGATAAGACTGGCCAAACTGTCCGCGATTCGGGAGCTCCTTCCCTCCCAAATCCCCTTGAACAACCGGGAAACTTGATCGATGACTTCCGTTTTCAACCATTCAATCACTTTGGCTCGCTTGGCAAGGTCTACATCATGTTCGGTATTCACACGGAATCCCTCTCCCCATAAAAGCGCTTTACTCAAGATTATACCATAAACAGCCTCGGTAGTTCACGGATAAACTTGTGTCAGGATAAATCATTAGCAATAAAGTCATTGATTATGTAATCGTCAAAAAAGACAGTTAGATCTTGGGATCGCCCTGTCTTGGCATAAGGAAATACACGGTCAATATTTACTTAATACATGCTGGATGGCTTCTTTCACCATGTCTTTTTGAAAAGGCTTCATGATAAAATCTTTGGCTCCCGCTGAAATCGCTTCAACCATCAATTTCTGCTGTCCCATCGCTGAACACATAATGACTTTGGCTTTAGAATTCAACCTGAGAATGTTTCGCAGCGCATGGATACCATCCATTTCCGGCATCGTGATATCCATGGTTACCAAATCAGGCAAATGCTCTCGATATAATCTCACGGCTTCTTCCCCTGTAGCCGCTTCTGCAGCAACCTCATGTCCGGATTCTTCAACAATTTCCCGTAGCATCGAACGCATAAAAGGAGCATCGTCAACGATCATGATTTTGGCCACCGCTGATTCCCCCGTTAATATTGAATTGATTGATTGTTCTGCGGATGATGCTGATTCGAAGAGAAAAAAAGCAGCAAGGAATCTTTCCCAAGCTGCCTTTGTACAAATGACTTTTTCCGATTACTCCGTTGTATACGGCAGTAAGGCGATTTGACGGGCGCGTTTGATGGCTGTTGTCAGCATCCGTTGATATTTAGCGCTGGTGCCGGTTACACGGCGGGGAAGGATTTTCCCGCGCTCGCTGATGAATTTGCGAAGCAAGTCTGTATTTTTATAATCAATGTAAGTGATTTTGTTTACTGTGAAATAACAAACTTTACGACGTTTGCCGCGTCCCCTGCGGGGAGGTCTTTTGCTGTCGTTATCATCGCGCGAAGATCTTCTCGGTTCGCTCATCGTCTTTCATCCCCTTTCTTTTTCGTTCGTGGTGGTCATCCTATTTTGCATGCTGTATATCCCAAGCATGGCGCATGTTTGTTTCAAAACGGCAGATCATCATCCGAAATGTCAATGGGCTTTCCGTCATCTGCAAAAGGATCTGGAGTGCTTGTGCGTGATCCGCCGAAATTCCGGCTCCCGCCGCCGTCATCTTCACGTTGGCTGCTTCCCGCCGATTCAAGGAATCTGACATTGTCGGCAACCACCTCGGTGACATAGACTCTTTTTCCTTCGTTATTATCATAATTCCGCACCTGAATACGCCCTTCCACAGCAGTCAACCGGCCTTTGCGCAAGTAGTTTGCGCAGGTCTCAGCCAGCTGGCGCCAGGTAACGATATTAATGAAATCCGCTTCCCTTTGACCCTGCTGATTGCTGAAGGGTCTGTCCACGGCCAAAGTAAACTGGGTGACCGCAACACCAGAAGGGGTATAGCGGAGCTCGGGGTCTCTCGTGAGCCTACCGATTAATATTACACGGTTTAACACGTTAATCCCTCCAGAGACGTACTCGATAAGTCATGCCCTGCCCTCTATACTGCTTCTTTGACAATTAGATGACGAATGATTTCATCCGAAATCTTCATGATCCGATCCAATTCCTTAACCGTCTCGGGAGTTGCCGAGAAATTCACCAGTACGTAAACTCCGTCACGGAATTTTTGGATCTCATACGCAAGGCGTCGTTTCCCCATGAAATCGTTCTTGATGATTTCACCGCCGCCGTTGGTGATGATGCCGGACATTTTCTCGACCGTTGCAGTCACGGCGTCCTGTTCAATGTCAGGACGAATGATATACATCACTTCATATTTGCGCATGTCTTTTCACCTCCTTTTGGACTTAACGGCTCTCCTGAAGAGAGCAAGGAGCAAGCTGATTTACTCGCACTAAACAACTATATCAAAACGCCCTCCAATTTACAAGCAATGTTTATTGTTTATACATAATCCATGCTCCGTTTGGAAATTTTATGTTCGGGAGGTGTATACGCGCATGGGCGAATTAAGTGAATTTGAACCCGGAGATAAAGTGCCGAACGACGGAAAATATACGGAAGTCGGCGAAAAAGCATTTCACATGGGGATTAACGACCCGCAGACCGTCACTCTTAAGCAGGGAGATACCTTTCCGGAAACGTCCAACAAAAACCGTAAGTGGAAAAGAGTGAAATAATCCGTGCTGCCCAACAAAAAAATGCGGCTCCGATACTGGAGCCGCATGGGTAATCATATGGAACGGAAAGGGTGGGATTCGAACCCACGCACGCCTCGCGACGCCTAGCTGATTTCGAGTCAGCCCCCTTGGACCTCTTGGGTACCTTTCCTCATCAAAACGCGGACAAGTGACATTGTACCACAAGGTTCAAACGATTTGCAATGGGCATTCCAAAGGAAATTACGGTTATTTTTGCTTGATTCGCCTCCAAGTCCGTTTCATTCTTCTTTTTCATTGTCCAGAGCCGGAGATTGCGCGGATCGCAGCACCTTTTTCATCCTTTTTTCAAATTTGACACGAGGGATAAGCACACTGTGCTTGCACCCGAGGCACTTGACCCGGATATCCATTCCCATGCGGATGATCGCCATTTCATTCGTTCCGCAGGGATGCGGTTTTTTCATCTGTACAATATCCCCGAGATGAAACTGTTTGTTCTCCATTATGATTCCACCTTCTCCATCCTTTGATAAGTCACAACCTTCGGATATGGAATTTCGATTCCCAGTTCATCGAAGCGTTTCTTGATTTCCGACTTCAGTTGTCTCTCTACGACCAAATTGGCCACTGGCTTGCACTCACAAATGACCCGAATTGTCACCTCCGATACTCCCAAGCTTTGTACGCCAAGAACTTCCGGTTGTTTGACGATATCCCCGTTTTTTTCAAAAAGCCGATCAGCCGTTTCTTGAATGGCCGACATGACCTGATCGATATTTTCCTCATAGGCAATTGAAACATCAACTACTGCTAATGAATTATGTACGGAAAAATTCGTTACTTCGGTGATCGACCCGTTGGGAATCGTATTCACTTCACCTGTCCAGCTTCGGATCCGGGTTACGCGCAGTCCGATTTGTTCGACTGTTCCCTTGAAATTTCCGACCTGAATGACATCGCCGACTCCAAATTGATCTTCAAAAATGATAAAGAATCCGCTGATTACATCCTTCACAAGGCTTTGCGCACCGAATCCAACAGCCAATCCCACTACTCCGGCTCCGGCCAACAAAGGCATAAGTTCCACGCCGATCTGACTTAGAATCATCAGGATCACAATGAAGTTGATGCTGTAGTTCACAATATTTTTGGCAAGCTTGCCAATCGTCATCGATCTGCGTTCATCCCATTTCAGCGGGCTGCGCTCCCGATCACGAAAGATTTTCTCCAGTGTTTTATGTGCCACTTTCTTGGCCATTTTTCCAATCAAATAAATCAGAGCAATTTTGACAGCTGTGATCAAAATATTAATCCAGATCTGCGGATCCGTAATATAGCTGATCGTATTATCGATCAACTGCTTGTACTTGTTTTCCTGGTCTTGAATGGTCAAAATCACTGCAAGTGATTGATATGGGATCAACGGAGCTCCTCCTGTCATTCAATGCTTATGAATGTATCTTGTTCCTTCTGATAAATACCAAAGATTTCAATTTTTTCCGTGCGTATGATCTGCTTGACTTTTTCCAAATCGGTTTTCGGAAACTCGATGGATAATGCGCAGCCGGCTGTTATTTCTTTGGGTGTCGGCCGGATGTCAATATCAATGTCCATATATTCCAACAGCATCTCGGCCCTTAACGCCTGCTGGGTGGAATCAAACGCGATTAACAGCATCGACTCCATTGGCGCATCAACTCCCATAGACAATGACCCGCTTCCTTACCAAAACGTTTCGAAACTGACTCTGCAGACTTCGTTTGCATCATCCATTCTCATAATGATTCATATTTTGAAAATGACATGGGCATCTACTAAGTATAATTCAAAGCAAAAGTCCATATACTAGTAAAGCTATTTCCCTTTACTGGAGGTTTGTATGGCCTTTCCGATCGATTTCGGCATGAATAAAAAAAACAACGGTTCAATCAAACTCTCTTATCAGGAACCCACTGTCCATGAAGCGCTTTGTCTTCATCTAAGTTCGATTTTCGCCGACATTCCGGAAAAGCGCAAGCTGGTGGTTGTTTGTATTGGAACAGACCGATCTACCGGCGACTCTTTGGGACCGCTCGTCGGCTCTTATCTGAAGAAATCGAAGCTCGCTGCGTTTCCCGTCTTCGGAACGCTGGATGAGCCGGTTCATGCGGTCAATTTAAAGGATACGATTGAGCATATTGAACAAACTTACATTCATCCGTTTATCTTAGCGGTGGATGCCTGTCTCGGTCAATATTCAAGTGTCGGCATGATTCAAATTTCCCATGGACCGGTCAAGCCCGGCGCAGGTGTCAATAAGGATCTTCCTCCCGTTGGGGATGCCCATATTACGGGCATCGTTAATGTTTGCGGATTCATGGAGTATTTCGTCTTGCAAAATACCCGGCTCAGTCTTGTAATGAAAATGTCGGAAATCATCGCCAATTCCATTGAATCCTCGCTGCTCATGCCACAGGTGAAACGGCGTGTTCCGTTTTTGCCGATTAAGAGTTAATCACTCTAAATAAAACCGGCATAACGCAATCGTTTAACGTAGCGAGGCTGCCGACAGAGTTTTTTTTAAAGCTTGATTAACGACTTCCTTCTCCTCCAGAGAAAGGATATATTTGGATTCCCCATTCTCCAGCGGCTTGGCGTAAATACGCGTATCCTCTCGATTGTGAATACCCGTCAGCACCAATCCACTCCTGCTTTCATTCACAATCGCGATGGAGAAGCTCAAGTCGTTTCCCGGTTCATGAAAAGCATTATACCTATTGACACTTACATAAGAAGTCATTTGTTTCAGTTTACTTAGAATCATATCGATGGTGTGCTGCTGCTTCTGCTGAGCGTCACGATATTGATTCATTTTATTTTGCAAATCGGCTAATATTTGTTCAAGATCGGGCACGCCGTTTCCGTTGATCATTTTGTTGTATTTCTTTTTGATTCTGCGGAGATCCGCCCCTATGACCATGACAATAATGAATAAGATAAGTACGACAGCCGCCAGAGCAAACACCGGCCACACTCCGATATCAGCTAAATTCACTTTTATCCCCCCCTGCATCGCTCTGAACCTCGGTTTCTGGTCCAGCTAAGCTTAAGTCATTGCGATCTTCCTTGCCGCTTCAATAAAGTATTCAATTTCCCCTTCGGTTGTAAAATATCCAACGCTCGCTCGTACCGCGCCTTCCTTCAGCGTGCCTGCTGACTCATGAGCCAAGGGAGTGCAATGATGCCCTGCCCTAACTGCAATCTGAAATTGGCGGTCGAATCTGAACGCAGCTTCCGAGGCATCCATTTCAGCAAAATTGAAAGCGATAATTCCGGTTTTGTCTTCTCCCAAATCCGGTCCATACAGCCGGATTCCCTCAATTTGATTGAGCCCTTCCATCAACCGTTGAATCAACTGCCACTCTTTATTATGGATTTTTTCGACCGTCTCATGCAGAATAAACTTCAAACCCTCATTCAACCCTGTAATTCCCACCGTGTTTTGCGTCCCCGCCTCATAGCGGTCGGGCCGGACTGAAGGCTGGTCTATTTTTTCAGATTGGCTTCCGGTCCCCCCATGAAGCAGCGGTTCCAGTTCAAGCTCGGGATGAATGTATAATCCGCCTGTACCCTGCGGCCCAAGCAGTCCTTTGTGACCGGGAAAAGCGAGCATGTCGATACCCATCCGTTCCACATCGATCGGAACTGTCCCTGCAGTTTGAGCAGCGTCAACCAGCAATCGGATTCCGTGTTTTTTGACAATCTCGCTTATTTGTTCTATCGGGAGGATCGTCCCCAACAAATTGGAACTGTGATTGCATACCATTAAAGCGGTATTGCTTTTTATTGCTTCTTTCACATCATTTAAATGAACATTTCCCTTGGCGTCAGCTTGAAGATAGGTAATTTCAATTCCTTTCTCACGCTTCAAAAATTCCAGCGGCCTTCTGACTGAATTATGCTCCATCGATGTGCTGATAACATGATCCCCTGCTCTAACAAACCCTTTGATTGCCTGGTTTAAAGCCATTGTCGTATTGAAAGCAAATGAAATATCCACCGGATTCTTGATATTAAACAATTTGGCCAGATTACTCCTTGCTTCTAACAGCAATCTGCCGGCCTTCACTGCCATTTGATGACTTCCTCTGCCCGGATTGGCTGCATATTCATTCATACATTGACTCATCGCTTCGGTCACTTGCGCCGGTTTCGGCCACGATGAGGCCGCATTATCAAAATAATACACCTTCATCCCCCTCACCTCCATGAAACAAACAAAATAACACATACCGCAACCTTTCCTTCGAAAGATTTTCAAGGTATGCATTATTTTTGACCCGGCAGGATTTTTCATTCCGACATATTATACCTTAACCTGCAATAAATCCAACAATCTTTCTAAATCGTCTTTAGAATAAAATAATAATTCAATCTTTCCTTTATCCTTATTATGCTTTATTTTTACCGTCGTTCTAAACCTGTCCCGCAAATTATCCTCAAGCTGATTGATAAAAGGATCTCTTTTGTTTTTCTTGTTTTTTCTTTTGTCCTTCGTTTCCCGACTCAGTTTTTGAATCGCTTCTTCCAATTGTCTGACGCTCCACTCCTGAAGGATCGCCATTTCAGTTAATTCCTCAATCACTTTCGGCTCTTTAATTCCGGCGATTGCCCTCGCATGTCCCATCGAGATTGTTCCACGTGAAACATAATCCTTAACTTTATCCGGCAATTGGAGTAGACGCAAAAAATTCGCGATATGTGAACGGGATTTTCCTACCTTGATGGACAACTCTTCCTGTGTAAGCTCAAATTGATTCATCAAATTTTGATAAGCCTGGGCAATTTCGAGAGAATTCAGATCTTCCCTTTGCAAATTTTCAATTAAGGCAATTTCCATTACTTGTTGATCTGTAAATTTTCGGACAACAGCCGGAACGACCGCTAGACCGCTTAGCTGGGAAGCGCGCCATCTTCTTTCCCCAGCAATGATTTCGTAGCCTTTTAATGCAGCGCGGACGATAATCGGCTGAATCACGCCATGCTCTTTAATTGAAGACGCAAGCTCTCGGATGCTTTCTTCACTGAAATGTTTCCTTGGCTGGTATGGATTTGCCCTTAACTGCGTGATCGGTATTTCCACCACTTTGTCATCGTCATTGATACTCAAAGAAGGAATTAACGCATCAAGTCCTCTACCTAGCCGCTTGTTCATAATGTACCACTTCCTTTGCGAGTTCCATATAAACTTCTGCACCTTTTGATCTGGGATCATAAGTGACTATCGATTCTCCGTGGCTCGGAGCTTCACTTAAACGCACATTGCGAGGAATAATGGTTTGATAAACTTTTTGCTGAAAATATTTTTTTACTTCTTCGATCACCTGAATACCCAAATTCGTACGCGCGTCAAACATGGTGAGAAGAACACCTTCAATCGTAAGCGCCGTATTCAAATGCTTTTGCACCAGTCTAACCGTGTTTAACAGCTGACTTAGGCCCTCCAACGCATAATACTCGCATTGAATCGGGATAATCACGGAATCCGCAGCCGTTAACGAATTAACCGTAAGAATCCCGAGTGATGGCGGACAATCAATAAGTATAAAATCGAACATGTGCTTCACAAGATGTAAGGATTTTTTTAATCGTACTTCGCGGGAAATCGTAGGAACCAGTTCAATTTCAGCGCCCGCCAATTGGATTGTCGCCGGCAGCAGCCGTAAATTAGGCAATTTGGTATCAACAATCGCATCCTTGGGATGTATGTCATTTATAATGACATCATAAGCGCAGTACTGCACATCCGCTTTGTTTATGCCGATTCCGCTGGTCGTATTCCCTTGCGGGTCAATGTCAACCAGCAGAACCTTTTTTCCCAACGAAGCCAATGAAGCGCCCAAATTAACAGCTGTCGTGGTTTTACCCACGCCGCCTTTTTGATTAGTTATTGCAATAATTCTCGACAAAACTGATTCACCCCGATTAAATAACATGGATTATAAATGCAAGTTCAAAAGAAAATAAAAGCACCTTCCGGTGTCCAAATTATAAGCAGGTTCATCTGATTTTATTAAAATGAGGAGCTGGGCAGCAAGACAAACCCGTGATACATGGATCCATATGCGATTTGCACGGATATCACGGTCTTTTCGGAATCCTGATGATAAACTCGAAATACTCTTCCGATTGTTTCTCATCCGTTTGCACCGGAAGGCCGGTGCTGGAGATCATCTCCACGGATTGACGGATCGTATTTAACGCCAAGCGAACATCCTTTGTAAAAGAGATCCGCTTATTTTTTTTATTCTTGTTGGATTCTTTATAGTAATTTACACGGAGCTCGGTTTGCTTCACATTAAGGTCTTTTGAGAGAATTTCATTCAGCAATTTCAGTTGAAGTTCTTCACCGTCGAGAGACAGTAACGCCCTGGCGTGCCTCTCAGTAATTTTCCGTTCAAGCATGGCCGCTTTGACAGGCTCACTAAGCTGTAAAAGTCGTATCTTATTAGCAATTGTTGATTGGCTTTTTCCCAACCTCTGCGCCAAACTTTCCTGTGTCAAATCGTGCAGTTCCATTAATTGCTGATAAGCAGCCGCTTCTTCAATAGCTGTGAGTCCTTCCCGCTGCAAATTTTCAATCAACGCTACCGATGCCGCCTGAGAATCATTGATATCCCGAATGATGGCCGGAATAGTTTCCATCTGCAGTTTGGTAACTGCCCTCCAACGGCGCTCCCCGGCGATAATTTCATATTTGCCGTTACGCAGTCTGACAACAATCGGTTGGATGATCCCATGCGTCTTAATCGTCTGGCACAATTCGTCGATTCTCTCATCGTCGAACAAAAGCCTTGGTTGATACGGACTCGGTACCAGTGCATTGACGGGGATATGCTTAATTTCGTCGACTCCATTCTTTTCAGACAATCCGAACAATCTAGTAAACTGTTCCTTCATTAAGTTCAAACCACCCAACTGTTTTTAACATAAAATAAGTAAATAAGCACGCAGACAACACGATTGCTCGTGTCGTTACAGCTGGTATAAGCGATCGTTTCAATTTTAAAATAAATTCTCCACTAACAGTGCAATATCCTGCTGAAAGGGTTTATTTTTTTTGTGAACCTTTCAAATGTTCCACGTGAAACATTAAACTGAAAAATCGTTAAGCACGCAGCGGATTTTTTGAAGGGATTCCGGCCTTTCGAGGGTACTTTTTAGGGGTCGCCTTTAGCTTTTCATAAATAACCAAATGTCGTTTTGACTGGTCTCCGGGCAACTCAACAAAAGAAACTTTAAACAAACGGGAATTCAGCTGGCAAGCACTGAATTCAGCTTCGTTTATTTCCTCTGCGGGATCCGCTCCCTTCATCGAAGCGAAGAAGCCTCCAACCTTTGCAAACGGGAGGCACAACTCATTAAGTATATTTAATCTGGCAACAGCTCTGGCGGTAACCAAATCAAAAGAATCGCGGTATTGGGGAAGCAGCCCGATATCCTCCGCGCGGCCGTGAACACAATTTACATCGGAAAGCTTTAAAGCTTGAACCAAATGTTCAAGAAATTGTATCCGTTTGTTCAAGGAATCAACGATTACCAGCTTTATATGCGGGTACAGAATTTTCAAGGGTATGCCCGGAAACCCGGCTCCCGAGCCGATATCGGCAAGGGAGGAAATTTTTCCGAAAGGAATGAAAAATGCAAGCGACGAAGAATCGTAAAAATGTTTGATATAAACTTCTTCCCTTTTCGTAATGCCCGTTAAGTTCATGTTGGCATTCCAAACAACAAGCTCTCGGTAATAGGTTTCAAACTGGTTTAATTGATTCTCGGTTATATGAATGTCTCGCTTCTGAAGCAGCTCAACAAACCGGCTTTGCAGTCCATCTGTCTCCATCATAGTCATCCTCGCGCCGCAACAACTTTATTATAATGCTCGATATAAACCAACAAAATCGAAATATCCGCTGGTGTTACGCCCGAAATGCGGGAAGCCTGCCCGATCGATATCGGCCGAATTTTGGACAGTTTCTGCTTGGCTTCGATTGAAATGCCGTGAATTCTTTCGTAATCAATATCATCGGGGACCTTCTTCTGCTCCATTTTACGGAGCCTTTCCACCTGGGCAAGCTGCTTGTCTATATACCCCGAATATTTGATTTGGATTTCCACTTGAGCTTTCATTTCCTCATTCAAATCCAAAGGGGATGGGGAAATGCCGGATATATCGGCATACGAAATTTCCGGACGCCGCAAAAGAACTTCAGCGGGTACGCTGTTGTCTAACGGAGTTGAACCGCGTTCAACCAATAAAGCTTGTATTTGGTTATCCGGCTTGATTTTTAATGTTTTGAGACGTTGGATTTCCTGATCCACCATCTCTTTCTTATGGAAGAAATTGCGATATCTTTCCTCCGTAATCAAACCAATCTCATAACCGATCGGAGTTAATCGCAGATCAGCATTGTCATGTCTAAGCAAGAGGCGGTATTCCGCTCTCGATGTCAGCAGCCGATACGGTTCGTTCGTCCCTTTCGTGACAAGGTCATCGATTAATACCCCGATATACGCCTCAGATCGATCAAGAATAACCGGATCCTTGCCTTGAACTTTTCTGGCGGCATTTATACCGGCCATAATCCCCTGCCCCGCGGCTTCCTCATAACCGGATGTCCCATTGATCTGTCCTGCAGTGAATAAATTCCCGATCAACTTGGTTTCCAAAGACGGCCATAATTGTGTCGGAACAACTGCGTCATACTCAATAGCATAGCCTGTCCTCATCATTTGTACATTTTCCAGGCCAGGAATGGAGCGCAGAATGTTTAATTGGACATCCTCGGGCATGCTGGTCGATAAGCCTTGAACATAATATTCTGAGGTCGACCGGCCTTCCGGTTCAAGGAATAATTGATGCTTCGGTTTATCCGCAAAACGCACGATTTTATCCTCGATAGAAGGGCAATATCTCGGTCCAGTGCCTTCGATCGCTCCCGTAAACATTGGTGCTCTGTGCAAATTCGAATTAATGATGTCATGTGTTTCCCCAGAGGTGTAGGTCAACCAGCAAGGCAATTGTACTTCTTTCAATGCATCAGTAGTTTCGTAAGAAAAAAATTGCGGCAGATCATCGCCGGGCTGAATTTCCATTTTGCTGAAATCAATGGTCTCTTTATCAACTCTCGGGGGCGTTCCGGTTTTGAAACGAACCAATTCCAGGCCCAGTTGCTTTAAATTGTTCGACAAATTCACCGAGGGCTGTTGATTGTTCGGTCCGCTTTCGTACATTAATTCACCGATGATAATTTTGCCGCGAAGATAAGTTCCGGTTGTCAAAACGGTTGTTTTGCCGCGGTATTCCGCACCGGTTTTCGTTATCACCCCGCGGCATATTCCATCCTCCACAATCAATTGTTCAACCATGCCTTGACGAAGCGTCAAATTTTGTTGCTTCTCTATTGTTTCTTTCATTGTTTTTTGATACAGAAACTTGTCGGCCTGTGCTCTCAACGCATGGACCGCCGGACCTTTGCCCGTATTCAGCATCCTCATTTGAATATAGGTTTTATCGATGTTTCTGCCCATTTCCCCGCCTAAAGCATCGATTTCCCGGACGACATGACCTTTAGCCGGACCTCCGATGGATGGGTTGCAGGGCATAAACGCAACCATGTCAAGGTTGATGGTAAGCAAAAGCGTTCTGCAGCCCATCCTTGCCGATGCCAGGGCCGCCTCGCTTCCTGCATGTCCTGCGCCAATGACGATTACATCGTAATCACCAGCCGCAAATCCCATAAAGATCCCTCATTTCTGTGAATTATTTTCCGAGGCAAAACTGGGAAAAAATTTGATCAATCAGAGAATCTGCTACCGCATCGCCGATGATTTCTCCAAGATGTTCCCATGCGCTGCGGATATCGATTTGAATCATATCGATTGGCATGCGCTGCTGAATTCCGTTCAAGGCATCCTTCAAAGAATTATTCGCCAAATTCAACAGATGGATATGTCTTGAATTACTCACATAAGTATAGTCATCAGATTCCAATTGACCGCTGAAAAAAATGTCGGAAATTGTCTTTTCTAGCTGTTCCATACCCTCATGCTCTGTGATCGACATCATGACGATCCGATTAGAGGGAAACTTGCTCTGCAGCACATCCATATCCATCTTCCTGGGAAGATCAATTTTATTAATAATAACCACATACTGCTTCTGAACAATCTGGTCGATCAGCATCAGATCATCCTCTTGCAGCGGTTGATTGTAATTCAGCACGAACAGGATTAAATCCGCTTCAGCCAGCGCACCCTTTGATTTTTCCACACCGATTTGTTCCACGATATCAGCGGTTTCCCGTATGCCGGCAGTATCCAGTAAACGAAGCGGTATCCCGCCGACTGACACATATTCCTCGATGACATCCCGGGTCGTTCCGGGAATATCAGTAACTATCGCGCGATTTTCCTGAGCCAATTCATTCAACAAGGAGGATTTGCCCACATTCGGACTTCCCACAATTGCGGTCGTTATTCCTTCTCTCATAATTTTTCCTTGTTGTGCAGTTTTCAGCAGAGATTCGATCTCTTGAACGGCTGCCTCGCACTTGTCTCGAATCAGCTTATTCGTCAATTCCTCCACATCATGTTCCGGGTAATCTATATTAACTTCAATATGAGCCATCAATTCCAATAAATCTTGCCTGAGTTTCTTTATCTTAACGGACAAGGAGCCCTCTACCTGTTTCAGCGCCAGAGAATAGCTGCGGTCTGACTTGGAACGGATCAAATCCATGACTGCCTCGGCCTGCGACAAATCAATTCGACCGTTCAGGAATGCCCTTTTCGTAAATTCCCCCGGCTCTGCAAGCCGCGCTCCTTGCGCAAGCAGCAAATCAAGCAATTTTTTAACTGCAATGATCCCTCCGTGACAGCTGAACTCAACGACATCCTCCCTTGTAAAAGAACGCGGAGCCCGCATGACCGTTACCAAAACTTCTTCAATTTTTTCGCCGGTTGAAGGATTTCGGACAAAACCGTAATGAACCGTATGGGATGCGGCTTCAGACAGTTTCGGTTTTGAAGAAAAGACCCGTTCAGCCAACTGCACGGCTTCAGGTCCGCTGACGCGAATAACCGCAATTCCCCCCTCCCCCATCGGAGTGGAAATGGCAGCAATCGTATCTGTCACCATTATATTTTCACCGTTTCCTAACAATGATTAAAATACCTATTCCATAGCATAGCCATAATCGAAAAAAACCTTTCGTACACATGATAAATGATTCCTATGCACAACACAAAAAAAGCAACGACTCCCATTATCCGTGAAGTGAAGTCATTGCGTCCGATTTTATCGTAAAGTGATGACCACTCTGCGGTTTGGTTCGTCCCCTTTACTATATGTTCTAACCTTCGGATGATCCTGCAAATATGTATGAATCACCTTGCGCTCCTGAGGAGACATCGGTTCCAATACGACATCCTTCTTCGATTTTACGACACGACCTGCCAAGCGATACGATAATTCCTCAAGGGTTTTTCGACGCCTTTCCCGAAAATTTTCTGCGTCCAGGATGATTCTCAAGTGTGAATCCGATTGACGGTTAGCCACGATGTTGGTCAAAAATTGTAATGCATCGAGTGTTTGTCCCCGACGTCCGATTAATATTCCTAATTCGGGACCGGATAAATTCAGAATAACATTATCCTTGCCATCCTTCACCGGATCAATTTGAACATGAATATCCATCGATTCGAATACGTCCTGCAAAAAACCAATCGTCTCTTCCAAAGGATCCGGAATCAATTCCAATTCAACCTTAGCATCCTTGGATCCCAATATTCCAAATAAACCTTTGGAAGGCTGCTCCAATACGAGAACGCGGACACGCTCCTCAGATACGTTCAATTGTACCAAACCATTTTTGACCGCTTCCTCAACCGTTTTTCCTGAAGCAGTAATTTTCTTCACTTAGAAAGGGCCCCCTTTCGAGATCCTCCATATAGAAAATAGGATTGTACAATCGTAAATAAATTGCTATATATCCAATACAACGGAAGAGCTGAAGCAAAATTCATCGCCATCACGAAAATCATCACCGGAAAAATATACATCAAGGCCTGCATCTGACCGGCGGAGGAAGGCATCTGAACCTGCATGACTTTCTGTTGTACAAACGTTGTCAATGCCGCGAGCAAAGGCAGTATATAATACGGATCGGGAGTTCCTAGCTGCATCCAAAGAAACGTATGATTTTTGATCTCGGGATTGCGCACGATAGCGTTATAAAGAGCTATTAAGATCGGCATTTGTATGATCAAAGGAAAACAGCCCGCTAATGGATTTACGCCGTTTTGCTGAAACAGCCTCATCGTTTCTTCCTGCTGCTTCTTTGTATCATCCTTATACTTGTCCTTGATTTTCTTCAATTCCGGCTGCAGCAGCTGCATCTGTTTGGAGCTTTTATATTGCTTTAAAGTCAGCGGAAGAATCAGCAATCGGATAATGATGGTTACAACCAGAATGGATAAGCCATATTGGCCCCAAAGCAAATCCTTAAACCAGTCCATCGTAAACGAAAGAGGATGTACAAAGTACTTGTCCCACGGGCCGCTGTTCGGATCAATCGGCTGGTTTACAGAACTGCTACATCCAGAAAGCAAAAGCACAAACAAGATAACAGGCAGTAATTTATATATACGACGATACAAAGCGATATTCCTCCCAATTTGAAATGCGCATATAGATTCCACTAAGGTATTTAAAACAAACTATATCATAATTTAGACTGCAAGGAAACATGAACAACGCTATCCTTCTTTATTTAATAATGAGGATTTTCTGAGAATATGCAAAATGCTTTTTTCCATTTGATCATATTCCATGCCGGCAGACGGTTTCCGAGCGATAATGATCAAATCGTAATGTTCGGGAATCTTGCCCCGATTCGCACGGACGATTTCCTTGATCAACCGTTTGATGCGGTTTCGGACGACTGCGTTCCCCACTTTCTTGCTCACTGAAACGCCAAGCCGGAATGCCTCCGTTTCCCGGCGTTTCATGACATACAGCACAAATTGGCGATTGGCCACCGATTTTCCGAAACGATAAACCTTATTAAAATCATCGCGCTTGACAAGACGGTATTTTTTCTGCACTCATATACAACTCCATCAACCTAAATGCAACCTGCCCGTGCCGCAAAATGCACGGGACGTCTATCCTTCAGCGTTAACATGATTCCGCAAAATTAAACGGCGTCCACATGTATCGAACACATCATAATGACGCAAAAAAAGACCACATAACGTGGCCTCGTAATCACTTAAGCACTTAGTACTTTTCTACCCTTTTTACGGCGAGCTGCGAGAACCTTGCGGCCGTTTTTAGTGCTCATTCTTTTTCGAAAACCGTGTACTTTCTTATGCTTTCTCGTATTCGGTTGGTAAGTCGGTTTCATTTATCGCACCCCCTTAAGAAATCACATACGTCACGTACATTTTAAGACGCCATATAATATTAAATCATCTTGGAAACCAGAAGTCAAGACGTCCATGCCATTTTCATGGCACCAACAGATGATGAAAATGGCACGTTGAAACGTCCAGAAATAAAAATAACCCAAATTCAAGGGGCTTTGGGGATAAAAAAATTATCTCCGATGATAACATATCCACTTAAAAACATTTTATACACAATATCTTGTAATGTGCACAAATATTAAACACAACGTATTGAAATTGTGGATAAATAACTGAAATCAATTGAAATACCGGTCCTCATTTGCTATCATAATATTACTTTTTAATGTGTATAACTCATATTGTCTCCTGATTTATTCACAGATGGTGTATAAGTTTGTTAACAACTCATTTTCTTCGTGAATGATTTCATTCACATGCATATGAACATGTGAATAACAAATTTCGATAACACCCGTTCTTCCTGAATCCAAGCTGACAACGGCCGCATTTTAAATCCTGCTGGAAACCTTTCCGCCAAACGTTGAATCAATATTTGACATCAGATGGCTGTCGCCACATGGCTATTTTTTTATGGCTATTTTTTTATGGCTATTTTTCTAAAGGAGGAACAACTTGTGGAAAGCCATTCCAATGAACTCTGGCAGCAAGTATTGTCGATCATTCAAACCAAATTGAGCAAACCGAGCTTCGATACTTGGCTGAAATCAACGAAAGCGCTTGTTTTCAACGATTCATCGCTCGTCATTTGCGCACCCAACAACTTTGCAAAAGAATGGCTGGAAAGCCGATATACGAAGCTGATCCACAATACCGTTTACGATTTTATGGGCAAGCAGGTCGAGGTCAGCATTGTTGTGGAAAACGAAGAAAGAGAAGATAAATTTCAATCTATCGTCACAACTCCGGCAGCCTCCGCGCAGCTAGCGCAAGAAGAGACATATACTCATATGCTCAATCCGAAATATCTGTTCGATACCTTTGTGATCGGAGCAGGAAACCGCTTTGCCCACGCGGCATCCTTGGCGGTGGCGGAAGCGCCGGCCAAAGCGTATAATCCCCTATTCTTATATGGCGGAGTAGGATTGGGAAAAACCCATTTGATGCATGCCATCGGTCATTATATTCTCGAGCATAATCCTGCTTCCAGGGTTCTTTATATCACTTCCGAAAAATTTACCAACGAGTTTATCAATGCCATCAGGGACAACAGAGGCGAAAGTTTCCGTAATAAATATAGAAATATCGATATTCTATTAATTGATGATATTCAGTTTTTGGCTGGAAAAGAACAAACCCAGGAAGAATTTTTTCATACCTTCAATGCCCTTCATGAAGAAAGAAAACAAATCATTATATCCAGCGACCGTCCTCCCAAAGAAATACCGACATTGGAAGAACGTTTAAGATCAAGATTTGAATGGGGATTGATTACGGATATTCAACCGCCCGATCTGGAAACGAGAATCGCTATATTAAGAAAAAAAGCGAAATCCGAAAACCTCGACATCCCCAATGAAGCACTGTTATACATAGCAAGCCAAATCAATACGAATATTCGAGAACTTGAGGGTGCGCTAATCCGAGTGGTCGCTTATTCCTCGCTGATTAATGAAGATATTACCACTCACCTCACAGCTGAGGCCCTGAAGGATATCATTCCTGCCAATAAACCGAAAATCATCACCATTCAAGACATTCAGCAATTGGTCGGGGAACATTTCGGTATCAAGCTTGAGGATTTTAAAGCCAGGAAAAGAACCAAATCCGTTGCCTTTCCCAGGCAAGTGGCCATGTATCTGTCGAGAGAGATGACCGACTTGTCCCTGCCGAAAATCGGCGAATCCTTCGGAGGACGCGATCATACAACGGTTATTCACGCTCACGACAAGATTTCGGAGTTGCTCCAAAATGACCAGGAGCTTTTTCATACCATCAAAATCATTAAAGAAAAAATCAAAAATGTAACAAGCTGAATGTTAATCAGACTATACAAAGCCTGTACACAAAATTATCAACAAGTGAACAGGCTTTACCTTTATTTGCTTATTTAAGTTATCCACATGTTCAAAGCCCCTACTACTATTACTACAAAAAAGATATAATAGATTATATATATTCACAGCCGATCCGGAACATAACCGCTTCTAAAAAAATATTTCCGCCACCAATCGATTTTAGGAGTGAATAAATTGAAATTAAACATTTTAAAAGATGAATTGAACGAAGCTATTCAGCATGTATCCAAAGCGATTTCTTACAAAACGACGATTCCTATATTAAGCGGCATCAAGATTGATGCGGCTTCCAACGGGATCACGCTTACCGCGAGCGATACCGACATCACGATTCAAAGCTTTATTCCACTTGAAAAACAGGATAAAACCATTATTCAAATGCATAAAACGGGCAGTGTCGTACTTCCTGCCAAATTTTTTGTGGAAATTATTAAAAAATTGCCCTCTCATTATATTGAAATCGAAGTAAGCGAAAATTATCAAACGACGATCCGATCCGGATCCGCTGAAATCCAATTGGTTGGCATGGATCCCGAGGAATATCCGATGATGCCAAGATTGGAAGAAAATCAAGTGATTTCAATCAGCGGTGTCGTATTGAAAACAATGATTAAACAGACCGGGTTCGCCGTATCCAATAATGAATCTACTCCGGTTCTGACCGGCGTTCTGTGTAATTTAAAGCAAAAAAAGTTAAAATTTGTAGCAACCGATCGCCATCGTTTGGCCACCAGTACCATCGAGGTCGATACCGATGCGGAATTGGAGCTTGATAATATTGTCATCTCAGGGAAGACTTTAAATGAATTGAGCAAAATCATTCCAGATCAAGATTCCGTTGTTCATATCGTTGCGGCGGACAGCCAGGTGCTGTTCAAAATGGAGTCCGTTTTATTTTATTCGAGAATTCTTGATGGAACTTATCCCGATACATCCAAAATCATCTCGCAAAATTACCAAACGGAGCTTGTCGTCAAAACCAAATTATTAACCGATGCGATTGACCGGGCCTATCTGCTGTCCAGAGAAGAGAAGACGAATATCGTCAAGCTGGCGGGCGAAGGAGAGCGTTCCATTGAAATTTCATCAAGTTCCAGCGAGCTCGGAAAAGTAAAAGAAGAAATCGAAGTCGTTAAATTAACCGGCGAGCCGGTTAAAATTTCGTTCAACTCCAAGTATATGCTTGATGCTTTGAAAGTCATCGACAGCGAACAGATCGTGATTGGTTTTACGGGTGTGATGAGTCCGATCATCATTAAACCGGATCAGGATGTGGACATGATTCATCTGATCCTCCCCTATCGCACGGTCAATTAATCAACGCAGGAAAGGAATTTACAGGAATGCAGACGCTGCAAATCGATTCCGAATACATTACCATTGGCCAATTTTTAAAGCTTGCCGATTGCATTTCAACAGGCGGTCAAGCTAAATTTTTTTTACAGGAAAATGAGGTTAAAGTGAACGGGAAAAATGAAAATAGAAGAGGAAGAAAGCTGTATCCCGGAGACGAGGTCGAGATTGAAGGAGTCGGGCAATTTAGGGTGATTCGATCCTGACAAGCATTGGGAGGAATTACGTTTGTTTTTGAAAAGTCTTCGTTTGAATCACTACCGCAATTATGAAAAGGTCGAATTTACAACGAATCATAATGTCAATATTCTGATCGGACCGAATGCCCAAGGAAAAACAAACTTGCTGGAAGCCATTTTTGTGATAGCCTTGTCAAAGTCGTACAGAACGAGCAAGGATAAGGAATTGATCGGCTGGAATCTCCGTGAAGCTTCGATTTCGGCGGAAATTGAAAAGAAATACGGAACTGTCGGATTGGATCTGTTGATTACGCAGCACGGAAAAAAAACAAAAATCAACGGATTGGAACAAAAAAAATTAAGTGAATTTATCGGAACGCTTAATATTGTGATGTTTTCCCCGGAGGATCTTGAAATGATCAAAGGCTCTCCAGGGGTTCGCAGGCGTTTTCTCGATATGGAAATCGGACAAGTACAGCCTTCTTATTTGCATCATCTTATGCAGTATCAAAAGGTGCTCGCGCAAAGAAACAACATGCTGAAAATGAACAACCCGATGAACGAAGCCGGAAAAATGATGCTTGACGTATGGAACGAGCAGTTGGCGAGCCATGGTGTTAAAATTATGAAAAAACGTCAACAATTTATAAATAAGCTGCAGATTAGGGCAGAAAATATTCATACCGGCATCACGAACGGAAGGGAAAAGCTTCGAATTGTTTACCAGCCCTCTTTTGAAAGTAAAGACATTGAAGATGAACCTATTTTATTTAACCATTTTATGATAAAGTTATCACAGATACGCGAACAGGAATTCAAAAGACGAATGACATTGGCAGGACCACACCGTGATGATCTTCAGTTTTATATAAACGATAAAGAAGTGATTTCTTTCGGTTCGCAAGGGCAGCAGAGAACGGCAGCTTTATCGCTCAAGCTTGCTGAAATCGAGCTGATTAAGGAAGAAGTCGGGGAATATCCGGTATTGCTGCTGGACGATGTGCTTTCAGAATTGGACCGATACCGACAAACACAGCTCATTCTTACATTTCAGGACAAGGTGCAGACATTCATCACAACAACGGGCATTGAGAGCATTGATTGGTCGCAGTTGAGACATGCCGGTGTTTTTCACGTGCACAATGGAACGGTAACGAAAGCGAATGAATCCATAAATGAGGGGTGACGATTGCATGTTTATACATTTGGGCGGTGAAAAAATCATTCGTACCTCGGAGCTTATTGCGATTTTCGATATATCCATTGATAAAAATTCAAAGCTGATCAAACCGCTTTCCGAACAGCCCAGCAAAAATGAACGCATTGAAGTCATCGGAGATGAAGAACCGAAATCGATTGTTCTGACGCAAAATAAGACTTTTTACTCCCCTATATCATCGGCAACATTGAAAAAAAGAGCGAATCAACTCATCGACACGCTTAATGAACAGGTTTCGACTTCTACGAAGTAAACGACTCGAAGAATCTACGCTGAATGAATCAATCAGCGGAAGCGAATTTTCAAGGTAGGTGAAAGTATATGTCGTTGAATCAGCATGCTTACGATGAAACACAGATTCAGGTTTTGGAAGGTCTGGAGGCGGTAAGAAAGCGTCCGGGCATGTATATCGGTTCCACCAGCAGCAGAGGACTGCACCATCTTGTATGGGAAGTGGTCGACAATAGTATCGATGAAGCGCTGGCGGGATTTTGTACCAAAATTGAAGTTATTGTCCATAAAGATAACACGATCACGGTCATCGATAACGGGCGGGGAATTCCGGTAGGCGAGCATCCAAAAATGAAAAAATCGACCGTAGAAGTGGTCATGACCGTACTTCATGCCGGAGGAAAATTCGGCGGTGAAGGATATAAGGTATCCGGAGGGCTGCACGGCGTCGGTGTTTCCGTTGTCAACGCATTGTCCGAATTATTGATCGTCCAGGTCAAAAGGGAGGGCAAGGTATATCAACAGGAATACCGCCGCGGCGTCCCGCAGTATGATCTCAAGGAAGTCGGGAAAACGAATGAAACGGGAACTTCCATTACGTTCAAACCGGATGAGGAGATCTTTACGGAAACAACGGTATATGACTTTGATGTACTCCAATCGAGAATCAGGGAATTGGCGTTTTTAAACGGCGGAATCGAGATTGTGCTGCTGGATGAACGCACGGATGTTTCGAATACATTCAAATATGACGGAGGAATAATCTCCTTCGTCAAATATTTGAATCGCAACCGTGAGCCGTTGAATGAAGAACCAATCTATATCGAAGGCAAAAAAGAAAATATTCATGCGGAAATCGCGCTGCAATACAACGAAGGCTACAATGAAAACCTTTATTCATATGCAAACAACATTCATACGCATGAGGGCGGTACACACGAGTCCGGTTTTAAAAGCGCATTAACCCGGATCATTAACGAATATGCAAGAAAAATGAATCTGATCAAGGACAACGATTCCAATTTATCCGGGGATGATGTCAGGGAAGGCCTGACAGCGATTATTTCAGTTAAGATCCCAGAGCCTCAATTCGAAGGACAAACCAAGACGAAATTGGGCAATAGTGAAGTCAGAGGGATTGTCGAATCGATGTTTGCCGATAAATTTACCGAGTTTCTCGGTGAAAATCCGGCAATTGCCAGGAAAATCATGGAGAAAGCGCTGCAAGCAGCAAGAGCAAGGGAAGCAGCACGCAAAGCAAGGGAACTGACCAGAAGAAAAAACGCGCTGGAGGTCAGCTCGCTTCCCGGGAAATTGGCCGATTGTTCTTCAAAGGATGCTTCCATCAGCGAATTATACATTGTTGAAGGGGATTCAGCCGGCGGTTCGGCCAAACAAGGTCGGGACCGTCATTATCAGGCTATTCTTCCGCTGCGCGGTAAAATCCTGAATGTGGAGAAAGCCAGATTGGACCGTATTTTATCCAATTCCGAGATCCGTGCGATTATCACGGCTTTGGGAACAGGAATCGGTGATGAATTTGATATCGCAAAGGCGCGTTATCACAAGATCATTATTATGACCGATGCCGACGTCGACGGCGCCCATATCCGAACCCTGCTGTTGACATTCTTTTACAGGTATATGCGCAAAATTATCGAATCCGGATATATTTATATCGCCCAGCCTCCGCTCTATAAAATCGAACGTAATAAGGTCATACGCTATGCATATAACGAAAAGGAGCGCGATGCCGTGCTTCAGGAATTCGGTGAAGGCACGAAGCCGAATGTCCAGCGGTATAAAGGTTTGGGTGAAATGAATCCGGAGCAGTTGTGGGAAACCACGATGGATCCGGAAAGCCGTACATTGCTCCAAGTAAGCATACAGGATGCAATGGACGCCGACATGATCTTTGATATTCTGATGGGGGATAACGTTGAGCCCCGTCGGGAATTCATTCAAGAGCATGCCAAATATGTCACGAATCTTGATATCTGAATCCCAAAATGGCAGAGTTTTAAATATAAGCCTGTTGAGACATCTCAGCAGGCTTTTTCACATAAAAATTGACAATCGATGAAAAGAGATGATATCATGAAAGTAATAGTTCTTAATATAGAACAAAATTCTCATTTTCTATTATATTAATAAAATTTGTTCTTTATTAAGAATTTTATCATATAGTTTTGTTTTAACAGGAGTTTGGCTGGGTTTGCCGAAAGGTGGTGATCAGATGAAAAAAGAATGGCAAACGCCGTTGTTGGAAGTATTGGAAATCAACATGACAATGAAATACATAACTTACCCTCATCACGATAAGAGGGATGACGAACACAACAATTGCAATCAAGGGGGGTTTGACAGCTGAAGGGAAATTACTTTAATCCATTGAGAGTTGTGAAAATGTTTGAAATCGTTGCAACCCCGCGTCAACAAAACGGAACGGTTGAATTCATTCCCTATGACCCGTTCAATCCTTACAGTACGGTGGAGGGCCCCCATCGTTGCGAATTCTCCAAGCTTGATGAAATCCGGTTAAATCAGCAACTGGTGTGGGAGATTGATAAGCTTTGTATGCATGAAAAATATCAGCGCCAATGATACTTTTATCATTTTTAGCATATTCTTAAAGACCACGCAATGAAATATAAACCTAAATATTATTTGGCTCTGATTGAAAAAAAATTTTATCGTATGCTTCGAATTTCCTTTGGTTTTGAACTCGAACAAAAAGGGGAGGAACTCATCGGTCAGAGTACCGTTTTGATTCCAGTCGCCATAAACATAGAAAAATTGCTGCAGGATAATGAACCTTTGGAAAATTGCTGTATGGTCAAAAAAACTAAATATCTTTCACCATACATTCAAGGATTATCCCAAGTCTTCAACGAGAGGGATAATCCTTTGTGTTATTCATATTTGTACAAAAGTCTATAAAGTAATATAATTTAAACAGGTATGCCAGTCGGATTTGCAGGAAGTTTTTGCATAAACGGCCAAAAATGAGGAGGTATAGCATGGCCGAAGAAATACGTTCTTCCTTAAAAGACAGAGATATCGGCGCAGAAATGCGAAGCTCTTTTCTCGATTATGCCATGAGTGTCATTGTCAGCAGAGCTTTGCCGGATGTTCGTGACGGGCTTAAACCTGTTCACCGGAGAATTCTTTACGCAATGTCTGAATTGGGAATGTCTCCGGACAAGCCGTTCAAAAAATCCGCCAGAATCGTCGGTGAAGTTATCGGTAAGTATCATCCACACGGAGATTCGGCTGTATATGACACCATGGTTCGAATGGCGCAGGATTTCAATCTCAGGTACCCGCTGATTGACGGACATGGCAATTTCGGTTCCATTGATGGAGATGCAGCCGCAGCAATGCGTTACACTGAGGCGCGATTGTCGAAGATCGCCATGGAGCTGCTTCGCGACATTAATAAAGAAACCGTCGATTTCGTGCCCAATTATGATGGCGAGGAGCAGGAGCCTTCCGTGCTTCCGGCTCGCTTTCCCAATTTGTTGGTCAATGGGGTGTCGGGGATTGCCGTTGGAATGGCGACGAATATCCCGCCGCATAATTTGTCCGAGGTCATTGAAGGTGTGTTGGCGCTTATTCGGAACCCGGAACTCACAGCGCTTGAATTGATGCAGTACATCAAGGGTCCCGATTTCCCGACCGGCGCATATATCATGGGGGCTCACGGGATTAAGCAGGCATATTCAACCGGGCGAGGCTCAATCACAATGAGGGCCAAAACCTTGATTGAAGAATCAGGCAGCAAAGCGAAAATCATTGTTTACGAGCTGCCCTATCAAGTCAACAAGGCCAAGCTGGTGGAAAAAATCGCCGAGTTGGTGCGGGATAAAATTATTGACGGGATTACCGACTTGCGGGATGAATCGGATCGGACCGGAATGCGGATTGTCATCGAGCTCCGTCGGGATGTCAACCCCAATGTCGTTTTGAATAATCTGTTCAAGCACACTCCGATGCAGTCCAATTTCGGAATGAATATGCTGGCTTTGGTTGATAATGAACCGAGAATTCTGAACCTGAAGGAAACTCTGCATTATTATGTGAAGCATCAGATCGAAATTATCCGCCGCCGCACGGAATATGACCTCAAAAAAGCGGAAGCCCGCGCGCATATTCTGGAGGGACTGCGGATCGCATTGGATCATCTGGATGAAGTCATTCAGTTGATTCGCTCATCCAGAACGACTGAAGAAGCAAGAGAAAGCTTGATGAGCAGATTCGGGCTCAGCGTGGAGCAAGCTCAAGCGATTCTGGACATGCGTTTGCAGCGTTTAACCGGTTTGGAGCGCGAGAAAATTGAGAGCGAATATGCGGAATTGATGAAAAAAATTGCGGAATATCGGGCTATACTTGCCGATGAGCAGCTCGTTTTGAACATCATTAGTGAGGAATTGACCGAAATCAAAAACAAATACGGGGATGAACGCCGCTCCGAGATCACCTTTGGAGAGGATAACATTCTGGATGAAGATCTGATTCCTCAAGAAGATGTCGTTATTACCATCACCCATACCGGTTACGTCAAGCGATTGCCGGTTACAACATACCGTAGCCAGAAACGGGGCGGTCGCGGCGTTGTGGGAATGGAAACCAAAGAGAATGATTTTGTCGAGCATCTGTTCATCACCAATTCGCATCACTATTTGATGTTCTTTACGAATAAAGGAAAAGTGTACAGATTGAAGGCTTATGAGATTCCGGATTTAAGCCGGACCGCCAGGGGCACTCCGATTATCAACCTGATTCAAATTGAACAGGGTGAAAAAATCAATGCGGTCATTCCGGTTAAGGATTTTGAATCCAGCCATTTCTTGTTCTTCTCCACAAAACAAGGAATTGTCAAAAAAACTCCGCTGGATGACTACAGCAACATTCGCAAGGGCGGTCTAATCGCCATCACGCTCCGGGAAGACGATGAATTGATCGGCGTCAAATTGACCGACGGAAACCGGGATATCATCATGGGCACAAGCCAGGGAATGTCAATACGTTTTCCTGAGCAGGAAGTCCGGTCAATGGGCCGGGGCGCTACGGGTGTGATCGGTATCCGAATTTCCGAAGATGATACAGTTATCGACATGGATGTGGTTGAAGAGGACAATGATGTGCTGATTGTTACTTCCAAGGGTTACGGCAAGCGGACTCCGGTTTCGGAATACCGCACGCAATCGCGCGGAGGCAAAGGAATCAAGACACTGAACGTAACTTCCAAAAACGGACCTGTGGTTGGATTGAAAATGGTGAATGATGAAGAAGATCTCATGATTATTACCGCATCCGGCACACTCATCCGCACCAGCATCACGGGGATATCCACAATGGGAAGATATACGCAAGGCGTCAAATTGATCAATATCCGGGAAGACGATAGCGTCTCGACGGTAGCGCGAGTAGAAAAGAATGAGGATAATGAAAAAATCGAAGATGAGAACCAGTCGGAAAACAAGCAAGATTAATAAATTTTTACGACTGGTTGAAAAGATTGGGTTTATCCCCAATCTTTTTTGTTTTACAATATAGCAAATGGAAGAAATCAAGGTGGGGAAACGATGGCAACTGTTCAGGTATCCAAATTAAAGCTGGGGGATAGAATCATTTCGGATGTTTTCACCCAAAAGGGCAATGTCTTGTTTCAAAAGGGAAAAACGATTACTCCCAGGGAAATTGAAATATTGAAAGCATTCTTTATTCAATCCGTTTCCATCGAATCCAAACAACTGCAGGAAGAATCGCAGGTCCCGGAGAATACCGAAAAACATGAGGTAAAGCCGGAAACGGCCGGATTTGAAAAAGAGTATGAATCCATGCTGCAGCTCTTGAAGAAGTCGTTCAACATGGCTAACGGCGGAAGCTTACCTATTCTGGAAATCCGTTCGAAAATGCAATCGCTGTTAAATCATATTAATGAATATAATATTTTGATTTTCACACCTCCGAAATTTGTTATTACGGATTACATTTACCATAACAGCATTATGGTCGCTCTCACTTCATATAACCTGAGCAGATGGCATGGGATTTCCCAGAAGGACTGGATACAGGCTGCATTGGCCGGGCTGCTGCACGACATAGGGAACATCAAGATCGATCCGAATATTCTTAATAAGCCGTCCAAACTGACTCCGCAGGAATTTGAAGAAATTAAAAAACACACGATATTAGGGTACAACGTCTTAAAAAATGTGGCTGGTATTAATGAGGGCGTTAAGCTGGCGGCATTGCAGCATCATGAAAAAGAAGACGGATCCGGTTATCCGCTTGGAGTCAAAGGGGACAAGGTTCATTTTTATGCCAAGATTGTGGCGATTGCCGATGTATTTCATGCGATGACCAATCGCAGATTTTATAAGCAGGCCTCCTCTCCTTATTTGGTCCTTGAACAAATTTTTAACGAATCGTTCGGTAAATTGGATCCATCCTTGGTGCAGACGTTCATCAATAAAATAACCCAGTTTCATTCGGGAACATTGGTGAGGCTGAGCAATAATTTGATCGGCAAAATTGTTTTTACCGACCGGGCGCATCCTACGCGGCCTTGGGTCGACGTCAACGGTAAAATCATCAATCTGGCCACGGATAGAAATCTGTATATTGAACAAATTGTTCAGCAGTGAATTTAATAAATTGAATTTACAAAATCTATCCTGAATACTCGCTTCCGCAAAAAAATGATTCGTTGTGATTCTTCAAGGTTCTTCAAAGTATGTTTCAGCAACTGTCTATGCCATGAAAAATGGCATGGACATCTACTCCCAAGTTTCGATTATAAAAGTCGGCTGTCAAACGTCTGAGAAAATGTCACCTTAACTCGTCCGAGAAAATGTCACTTTTGTAGTGTTCCGAGCCACCGTTAGGTGGCTTGGACTGTCTTTGAA
>NZ_JAYJLD010000031.1 GCF_035282765.1 Ferviditalea candida
CCTTTTTCAACTCTGCTCTAGTCAATGTCAATGTCTCCTGTCCCATAGTGACATTATCTCAGAACAGTTACAGGGTGACATTATCACAGCACAACGACACCCTGTGAGATATACCGTTGACAATGTCTTTTGCTACCTGTTATAATTATAAACTTAGTTTGACATACCGCCTCTGTTTAAGCTATAATTGACAAGGAAAGAGGTGGTAGTTGGCGATGGCTAAGAATGCGCTATTGGAAATCAAACGCAGTTTGGATGCCTATGTAGGCCGCAAAATTCTCTTGAAAGCAAACGGCGGCAGACGAAAGACCATTGAAAGAACCGGTATTCTGGAAGAAACCTACCCTTCTGTTTTCATTGTTAAGTTAGACCAGGAACAGCAGCATTCGTTCAAAAGGGTTTCCTATAGCTATGCGGACATACTTACCGAATCCGTTGAAGTTACAGTATGTAATGATGACGGACAAGTTCGAATCACGTATGTGCCGGTTTGATAACACACCGATACAGCGGCAGAGGCTGAGGCCTACTGCCGCATTTCTTTTTTTGCGGCTTCACATAATATAAGTATCCTCAACGAAAGGAGGCTGTCAGAGGCCGGATGAGCCGCAGAAGACGTGGAATCATGTCGGATGAATTCAAAACGGAGCTTGCCAAGGATCTGGGGATTTATGATACTGTCCAAAAGGATGGCTGGGGAGGAATCACGACGAAGGATGCCGGCAACTTGGTAAAAAGGGCGATTCAGATCGCTGAGCAGTCAGCCGCAGGCCGGACGAAGCGTTAGTGGATTTTCCGAAATTTCGCCCCAAAAAGCTAAAGCGCAAATTCGCTTTAGCTTTTTGGCATTTTTTTGTTATAGTATAGAAAAACCTCTTTAAGATCGAATACTAAATCAGTTGAGGGTGAATGATGAGAATCAGGGAAAAAGCGCCGGCAAAAATCAATCTATCACTGGACGTGCTTCATAAAAGAAATGACGGTTATCATGAAGTGGAAATGGTCATGACGATGGTTGATTTGGCGGATCATTTGGAACTGGAAGAACTTCCGAGGGATACGATTATTATTTCTAGCCAGGCCACGTATTTACCGCTGGATGATAAGAATTTGGCGTTTCAGGCTGCAAAGCTGATGAAAGAGCGCTATGACGTTCGAAAGGGCGTATACATTCATCTGGACAAAAAAATTCCGGTCGCAGCGGGACTAGCCGGGGGCAGCAGCGATGCGGCTGCGGTTTTGCGCGGCTTGAACAAACTGTGGGGGCTCAACATTCCGATGGACGAGCTTTCGATCCTGGGAGCTGAATTGGGATCGGATGTTCCATTCTGCTTGACCGGAGGGACAGCGGTTGCCACGGGAAGGGGTGAAAAGCTGAAAGCCATCGGTTCGCCGCCTCAATGCTGGGTTGTTCTGGCCAAACCGCCAATAAACGTATCCACTTCGGAAATTTACGGAAAATTGCGGGCGGATCAAATAAAGCATCATCCTCCGACCCGGAATGTGATTCAGGCGATTGAACAAAAGAATTTTGACAAGCTGTGCGAATCGCTGGGCAATGTGCTTGAAGAAGTCACGATGGAACTGTATCCCGAGGTGCGTCAGCTGAAGGAATCGATGATCCGCTTGGGTGCCGAGGGAGTATTGATGTCCGGAAGCGGGCCGACGGTTTTCGGCCTGGTTTCCAAGGAATCGAAAATACCGAGAATCTACAACGGTCTTCGCGGGTTTTGCAAACAGGTGTATCCCGTACGATTGTTGACATAACGGGGCGATGGGCCGGTTGATTGCGGCCCTTGTTGATAAAAACCGTATAAAGATGATATATTTACTTTATATTGTTCGTGTTTTACATATTTGATGTGCGATGGGGGGGTGCATGTGAAAAAATTCCGTAGAAGTTCAAGATTGGTGGAGATGACGCAGTATTTGCTTGAACGCCCCCATGTTCTAATTCCATTGACGGTTTTTGCGGAAAAATACAACTCAGCGAAGTCTTCCATCAGTGAGGATTTGGCGATTATCAAGGAAGTATTCGAAACTGAGGGCAACGGGGAACTGCATACATTGGCCGGAGCGGCAGGGGGAGTCAAATATATCCCCAAGCTTTCCCGCAGCAGCGCGCTTGACATCATCGGCTCGATTTGCACCCAGCTCTCGCAGCCTGAGCGGGTTTTGCCGGGCGGTTATTTGTATTTGTCGGATGTTCTGGGGCAGCCGGCCATCCTGCATGCCATCGGAAGAATGTTTGCATCCGTATTCGCGGATCTGAAAGCGGATGTCGTGATGACCGTCGAAACGAAAGGAATCCCGATCGCTCATGCGATTGCCTCCTATCTCAACCTGCCTGTGGTGATCGTGCGCAGGGATCATCAGGTAACAGAAGGATCCGCGGTAAGCATCAACTATGTTTCCGGCTCCAGCAAGCGGATCCATACGATGTCGCTGGCCCGCAGGGCTCTGGAAGCAAATGCAAAGGTACTTATCGTAGATGATTTTATGCGGGCGGGCGGGACGATTCGGGGTATGATGGATCTGCTTCAAGAGTTTCAGGCCACCGTTTTGGGTGTCGGCGTGTTCGTCGAATCCGGAGAAATCGAACCTGCGGAACAATTGGTCCATGAATATATTTCTCTGGCCAAAATTTCCGGCATCGATCCGAAGAACAGACAGATTGCTGTTCAACCGGGAAATTATTTCACTATATCCGGTTCACATTGAATTATTTTTTAGAGGAAATTTCAAGAGGAGGTTTGTTTATGCAAATTCAACCCGTTGCTACTTCTGCGGCGCCGTCCGCAATCGGTCCGTACTCTCAAGCCGTTCGGGCGGGTTCGTTTATTTTTACTTCAGGACAGATTCCTTTGGATGCGGAGGGGAATTTGGTCCAAGGAGGAATCGTGGAGCAAACGCAGCAGGTTTTCCGAAATCTGAAGGCCGTTCTTGAAGCGGCGGAAGCCGGATTTCAGGATGTGGTGAAAGCTACGGTATTCATCAAAGACATGAATCAATTTGCCGCGGTTAATGAAGTTTACGCCTCTCATTTCGGGGATCACAAGCCGGCCCGCTCGACGGTAGAGGTGGCAAGGCTGCCCAAGGATGTGCTGATCGAAATCGAATTAATTGCTGTTAAAGGTTAAGGCATCGCGGTGAAATAACTTCGAAAAGACAAAGATCAATCAAGCAGCTTGAACCTCGGCCGGCAAAAGTGACAACTAATTTCGTTGCGTGTCCTAAGTGGTAAAAAAATAATAAACTTTACAAAAAAAAGAAGGAATTAATGAATGTTTTGTGGAATATATCACCAAGTCTTTTGATTGGAAAAGGTGGTGACATAATTGCAAATTACTGATGTGAGACTCCGCCGTGTAAACTCCGAAGGACGCATGAAGGCTATTGCCTCAATTACCATTGATAACGAGTTTGTTGTTCATGACATTCGCGTGATTGACGGGAACAACGGCATGTTTGTGGCAATGCCCAGCAAACGAACTCCCGATGGAGAATTTCGTGACATTGCCCATCCGATCTCCTCTGCGACAAGGGAAAAGATTCAAACGGCTGTTTTGGCGGAATATGAAAATGCGGAATTAGCGGAGGAAGAAGTAATAGAAGAAGGAGCTTAATCGCCGGCGGAATGACAAGAAAAGGACCAAAGCCTCGCTCTTTGGCTCCTTTTCTTTTTGTGTAAAGTAAGATATATTCGATTTAGTCGTCAAATTTCCCGGTAGACGTCCATGCCGTTTTCACAGCGCCAACGGACGATGACAATGGCGCGTTAGCGTCCCCGAAGTATTCACATTGAATTGATTTTTTCAAAGGCATTCAATTTTCAAGATAGGAGGTAGGCTTTTCATGCAGATCATGGCAGTGGTCCTTGCTGCCGGACAAGGAAAACGAATGAAATCAAAGCTTTATAAAGTGCTGCATCCGGTTTGCGGGAAAGCGATGGTTGGGCATGTTACCGACACGCTACGGAGCATGAACACCGAGAAGATTATTGTGGTGGTCGGTCATGGAGCGGAAGCGGTAAGGTCCTATTTGGGCGGATCCGTCGAATATGCGCTTCAAGCCGAACAGTTGGGAACGGCGCATGCCGTGCTGCAGGCCAAAGAGTTATTGGAGAATGAGGACGGCACAACGATCGTCATTTGCGGCGATACTCCGTTAATCCGGGAAGAGACGCTGCGTTCGATGACCGAATGGCACGGGAGCCGGAAAGCCGCCGCGACTGTCCTGACAGCCAGCATGGCCGATCCGCACGGTTACGGCCGGATCATCCGGGATGCGACGGGGAACGTAACGGCCATCGTGGAAGAAAAGGACTGCTCGGAAGAGGAGCGGCGGATTCGGGAAATCAATACGGGCACATACTGTTTCGACAATCGCAAGCTGTTCGCGTCACTGGCCAAAGTGGATAATCATAATGCCCAAAACGAATATTACTTGACCGATGTCATCCGTATATTGAACGAGCAGGGCGAGCGGGTTGAGGGATACGGTTTGGCCGACCCGAATGAGGCGCATGGAGTCAACGACCGGGCGGCGCTTGCGGTTGCGGAGAAGCTGATGCGGGAACGCATCAACTTGGATCATATGCGCAACGGAGTCACGATGATCAATCCGGAGCAGACATACATTGATAGGAGTGTGCGGATCGGAGAAGACACGGTGCTGTATCCCGGCACTTGGCTGCGCGGAAATACGGTGGTCGGAAGGGATTGTGTCATCGGTCCGAATTCGGAGATTTCCGATTCATGGATCGGCGACGGTGTCCAAGTGAAGCAGTCGGTCCTGAAAGAAGCGGAAGTGGGCGACCGCAGCTCCGTCGGTCCTTTTGCCTATCTGCGGGCGGGCTCGAACATTGGCAGCGAAGTTAAAATCGGCGATTTTGTTGAAATCAAAAACGCCAGCATCGCTAGCGGTTCGAAGGTTTCCCATCTGGCTTATGTAGGCGATGCCAAAATCGGCAAGGATGTCAACGTCGGCTGCGGAGCCATTACGGTCAACTACGACGGATACCGCAAGCATCTGACGGAAGTGGAGGACGGCGCCTTCATCGGCAGCAATGTGAACCTGATCGCGCCTGTCAGGATAGGCAAAGGCGCTTACGTCGTCGCCGGCTCTACCATTACCCATAATGTTGACGAGAATGATCTGGCCATAGCCAGGGAACGGCAAATCAATAAACCGGGTTATGCGGAAAAAATGCGAAATCGGATTAAAGTCCGGAACAACGAAGAGAAACCGTGATTCAGGTTTAGAAACCTCCTGATTTGGGGCAAAGTAATAACAATGAAATCAAGGAGGTTTCTTTGCATGGTGCGTCTGCAAGCGAACAAAAGGGAAAATGCAACAAAATCGTCGTTAAGAAGCTTGCGGGAGAACGGCAAGATTCCCGCGGTCGTTTATGGGAAGTCGGCTTCAGCGACGCCGATCGCAGTCGATATGAAGGAATTGCGCTGATCAAAAGCGACGATAACCGGATCATTGAATTGGAAGTGCCGGATCAGGGCAGTCGACCGGTTATGATCAGAGAGATTCAACGGGATGCTCTTAACAGGGAGATTCTGCATGTCGATTTTCGCGAGATCAACTTAAACCAACCCATCAAAACGACGGTTCGAATCGATTACTCAGGCCATTCTCCGGGGGTGGAGCACGGCGGGATTCTTCAGGTACAGATGCATGAAATCGAAGTCGAGGCGCTTCCTCAGAGGATCCCTTCTGCCATTGAAGCCGACATGAGCTCGCTTGATTTGGGAGGACATCTGCTGGCCGGCGATCTTAGCGCACCGGAAGGTGTTAAAATCGTAACAAACCCTGAGGAAGTCATTGCCACTATTCTTACGCCTCGCGAGGAAGAGACGCTTGAGCCGGAAGCTGAAGCGGCGGACGAAGGTGAACCCGGATTGGCGGAGAAGGATGAGGCTAAACCGTTGCAAACGGAATAGAGGCCTTAAGGGCTGCGTTTCGCAACGAAAGTAGCCCTTACGGTTTTTTTTGTTGCTATCATTTAATAACCGGGTCTGGAAATAAAGGTAAAAAATTCGCGTCTGTAGTAGACATTGTTGATTTTGATATAATACGCCGTAATGGCTTCGACAAATCCGATGTCGTTGTGCTGCTTCTCCAAATAAATTTGGACAGGCACACGGTGTTCATAATGATCCCAAAAATGAAGGTCTTCCGTCAAAACCTGACCATTCAAATACATTTTTCATCACCTACTTGGCAATTTTGGCTTGTCCTCGGTTTCTAATTATGACAATTGACATTATCAAATCGTTTCACTATCTTGAAAAAAAGACACAAGCGGAAGTATCCCGCTTTCAGTATAAATGTGAATTCTTCAAGGATGCATCGCGCGCCATTCTTCATCACCTGCCGGTGTCATGAAAATGGCAGGGGACGTCTACTTTGAAAAATTCGGCATAACCTTTGTAGGGGAATGGGGGAGAGAAGTTTGAAATGGATCGTCGGTCTCGGGAATCCCGGCAGCCGGTATGCGGACACCAGGCATAACGTCGGATTTATGGCGCTTGACCGATTGGCCGAAAGGTGGGGTATTTCCTTTCAACAAAACCGATTTAACGCACGGCTCGGTGAAGGAACGGTCAACGGGGAAAAAGCCGTGCTGCTTCAGCCGCAGACGTTTATGAATCTGTCCGGAGAGTCGGTTGCCGCTTACCGGGGTTTTTTTAAGGCGCAAACTGAAGATTTGATTGTCGTTTATGATGACTTGGATACGCCCTTGGGGCAGATCCGCCTTCGACTCAAAGGAAGCGCCGGCGGACATAACGGGATCAAATCGATTATTCAGCACATCGGCTCTCAGGAATTTAACCGGATTCGGATCGGGATCTCTCGTCCGGGGCCTGATTGGGACATCGCCAATTATGTGCTGTCTCCTTTTCCCAAATCGGAACGCGAGACATTGAAGCAGGTTCTTGAGCTGACATGCGATGCCTTGGAACAGACCATGAAAGATCCTTTTGAAAAAGTCATGGCCAAATTCAACGCGCGCGCGGGCGAGTGAATATATTGAACAATTGAATTTATTTTTAAGCGGAAGTAAATTTTCAAGATATGCGGCTAATCCTGGCGTAAAATGGGCATAATGAAGAGCATAACATCCTGCCAGGGGGCATACAAATGTCAATAAAATATATTTGCCGTCATTGTCACGCGACCATTGGAGAAATTGAGAAACCCTTAATTAGCGAAGAGGAACTGGGGTTTCATTTCTTGACCCCGGAGGAACGTAGGGATATAATATCCTATAATCAGGATGGCGGCATGACGGTCAAAGTCGTTTGCGATTATTGCAAAGAAGCTCTGGACAACTACCCGGAACTGTCACTGCTGGTCAATCCGCTCCAATGAAATTTTACTAAACTTCCGCCAGATACAGTAGCCTTGGCTGGTTTGCCGAGGCTTATTTCCTATTGCTTCCAAATAAGCCAGAGATTATTGCTGCTCGTTCAATTGTTGATTTCTTTCGATGCAAAAGGGGGAAAAGTCATAAAAATGGATCAATTGCTTCAGGCATTCTCGGAGGATGCCGATTTCGCTTCCATTGTATCCGGTATTCGCGCGGGAATGAAAGAACAGATGATTGCCGGTTTGGCCGGTTCTTCGCGTCAGGTACTGATGGCTTCATTATACAGGGAGCTGCAGCGGCCAATTGTTGTGATTACCCACAATATGTTTTCGGCCCAAAGAATTGCCGAAGACCTGAATGAATGCGCACTGACAGAGGTACTGCTCTACCCGGCCAATGAACTGCTGATTGCCGAAGCGGCAATCTCCAGTCCGGAAACGCTTTCCCAGCGCATTGAAGTGCTGTCTAAGCTGGCCAACGGTTTTCGCGGAATCGTCGTCGTTCCATTTGCCGGAGTCCGCAAGTTCCTGCCATCCAAACAAATGATCGCCGAGGCGCAAATCAGGATTGCCGTCGGGGATTCGTTCCCATTGGACAGCTTTGTCTCGAGGATATGCGAAATCGGTTATGAAAGAGTGGAACGGGTCGAAAATAAGGGGGAAATGAGTGTTCGCGGAGGCATTGTCGACTTTTTTCCGTTGACCTCTCCGACTCCATACAGAATCGAATGGTTTGATGAAGAGGTAGACTCGATCCGCACTTTTGATCCTTCCGATCAGCGCTCCATGGAGAAATGCCAATCGGTAACGGTCACCCCATGCAAGGAAATCATCGCCGATCGCCGCCGATTTGAGAATGCGGCGCAGCATACGTACGAACGTTTGCAGGAGCAGTTGGCCAAAATGAGCGACCGCAAGGCCAAAGAGAAGCTTCTGGAGACCTTATCCGGCGAAATTGAGCAGCTGCGGGAAGGAATCTATTTTCAAGAGATTTTTAAATATATTTCTTTCTTGTATCCGGAAAGGCAGACATTGCTCGACTATATTCCGGAAGACAGCATTCTAGTCTTGGATGAACCGATCCGTCTGCAGGAAACGTCCAGACAAATGGAGCGGGATGAGGCGGAGACGACCACCTATCTGCTGCAGGAAGGCAAATTTCTACCCGCATTTGCCCTTTCCAAAAACTATGGTTCCCTGCTTCCCCATACCCCGTTTCCAAAGCTGTATCTTTCCTTGTTTCTGCGCCAAGTGCCGCAGACACAGCCGCAGAACATCGTAAATTTCATGTGCCGGGCGATGCAAAATTTCCACGGTCAAATGCATGTGCTGAAGGCCGAAATGGAGCGCTGGGGAAAATCGGGCACGAAGGTAATGGTGCTGGCCAACGGAGCGGATCGGGTGGAAAGGGTACGCAGGGTGCTGCAGGACTATCAGATCGATGTACCGACTTTGATCGATGGGAATCTCCAAACCGGCTTCGAATTGACGTCGGTTCGGCTGTCGGTCATTACTGAAGGGGAACTGTTCACTCAAAAGCAAAGGAAGGTCAGAAAGCCGGACAGGAAGCTTGAGAATGCCGAACGGATCAAAAGCTACCTCGATCTGAAGGTCGGGGACTACGTGGTGCATGTCAACCACGGGATCGGCAAGTATGTCGGCATCGGCACCCTGGAAATCAACGGAATTCATAAGGATTACATTCATATCCTTTATGCCGGTGGAGACAAACTCTCCGTCCCGATCGATCAGATTGATATGGTGCAGAAATACGTCGGATCCGATGAAAAGGAGCCCAAGCTTTACAAGCTGGGCGGCGCGGAATGGGCGAGAATCAAAAACAAAGTCCGGTCATCGGTCAAAGATATTGCCGAGGATCTGATTCAATTGTATGCTAAGAGACAATCCTCACCGGGATTCACGTTCAGCCAGGACACGTCTTACCAACAGGAATTTGAAAGCATGTTTCCTTATGAAGAAACGCCGGATCAGCTGCGGGCCATCGAGGAGATCAAAAAGGACATGGAGCTGAGCCGTCCGATGGATCGGCTGCTGTGCGGCGATGTCGGCTACGGCAAGACGGAAGTGGCGATCCGGGCCGCTTTCAAGGCGGCTATCGAATCCAAGCAAGTGGCGGTTCTCGTCCCGACGACGATTCTTGCCCAGCAGCATTATGAAACGTTCCGGGAACGGTTTGCCGGCTATCCGATCCGGATTGAGGTGTTGAGCCGATTCCGCAGCAAGAAGGAACAATTGGAAGTGATTAAAGCGATCAAGAACGGTACTGCCGATATTGTCATCGGCACGCACCGGCTGTTGTCAAGCGATATCCGATTTAAGGATCTGGGGCTGCTGATTGTCGATGAAGAGCAGCGGTTCGGGGTTTCTCACAAAGAAAAGCTGAAGAAATTGAAAACCAATGTGGATGTGCTCACATTAACAGCCACGCCGATTCCGCGAACGCTCCACATGTCCATGCTCGGTGTACGCGATCTGTCAGTCATCGAAACTCCGCCGGAGAACCGCTTTCCGGTGCAGACCTACGTGGTTGAATACAGCAACGCTTTGGTACGCGAGGCGATCGAACGGGAATTGGCCCGGAACGGACAGGTCTATTACTTGTTTAATCGCGTTCAGGGGATTCATCAGATGGCGGAAAGAATATCCGAGCTGGTTCCCGACGCCAGGGTAGCCGTGGCTCACGGTCAAATGCCCGAACAGGAGCTGGAACGGATCATCCTTGATTTTCTGGATGGGGAGTACGATGTGCTGGTAAGCACGACGATCATCGAAACCGGCGTCGACATTCCCAATGTCAATACGCTGATCGTACACGATGCGGATAAAATGGGTCTTTCCCAGCTTTATCAGCTGCGCGGTCGGGTCGGCCGGTCGAACAGAATCGCGTATGCCTATTTTACCTATGAAAAGGATAAAGTGCTTTCCGAAGTTTCCGAGAAACGGCTGCAGGCCATCAAACAGTTTACGGAACTGGGTTCCGGTTTCAAAATTGCCATGCGGGATTTGAGCATCCGCGGAGCCGGCAATCTGCTGGGGGCGGAACAGCATGGATTTATCGCCTCGGTCGGTTTTGACCTGTACTCCCAAATGCTCGCCGAAGAAATCGGAAAACTGAAAAAAGGAATGGAGAACGAGCCGGAGGCAGAGCCTGCTGAAATAACGACACAGATCGATCTCAGCTTGGATGCCTATCTGCCCTCCGATTACATTTACGATAATATGCAAAAAATTGAAGTTTATAAAAAAGTCGCGAGCATTAAAAGCTTGGAAGATGCGGAGGATCTGCGGGAAGAATTGGTGGATCGCTTCGGCGATTTGCCGCAGGCTGTCAACAATTTGCTGGCAGTCGGCCGGTTGAAGGTATACGGCAACCGTTACGGCATCCTCTCCATTTCGCAAAAAGGGGATGAAATTCTACTCAGTATTCATGACAGCCAGAATCAGCTGATCGATGGCCAGAAGCTGTTTGCGATCACGAAAGACATCGGCACCCGGGTGAAGTTTCTCAACGGACCGCATATTCAACTCTCTTTCGGTATCAAAGGTTTGAAGCCAGAAGAATCCATAGATTTGCTTGAAAGGTTCCTGGTACAATATAATGAGGTGATTAAACCGAAAGGGGAACTACAAAATGTTGCACAGTAATTCCAAACGACGCGGATTCCGATGGATCAAGGGTTTGATGATCGCGTTCCTGACCGTCTCCCTGTTGACTGCCTGCGGACAAAAACAGGCTTCGGAAGGACAAGCCTCCGGCAAGGTGGTCGCCACTTATAAAGGCGGACAGGTTACGGAAGATCAGCTTAATGCTTTTTTGGGAGCGAATAAATTTTTTAATATGTCTCCCTATTACGGAATGCTGGAATCCAGCCCCACATTCAAAAAGGATATGCTTGATCAGTATATCGCTTTTCAATATTTGACTGCGGGCGCAAGCGATGAGATCAAGAAGAACGCCGATCAAAAATCGGAAGATCAAATGAAAAGCTTGAAAGAATCGATCAATACGAATGCGGATAATAAAAAGAAGTTTGAGGATATGCTGAAAGAGCTAAAAATCACGGAAAAGGACCTGCAAGAGTATATGAGGGTCAGATTTGCGCTGAGCGACATGCTGGACCGGAAGTTTCCTGATGACAAACTGAAGGAACAGTATGACAAGGATATCCAGGCGGACAAACAAGCTTATGTCGATACAGCTACTGTGGATCATATTCTGATTGCCCTTAAGGATCAGAACGGCAAAGATCTCCGGACGAAGGAGCAGGCTCTGGCCAGGGCCAAGGAAGTGGAAGCCAAATTGAAGAATAACGGGGATTTTGCGGCGCTGGCCAAGGAATATTCCGACGACCCCGGTTCCAAGGATAACGGCGGACAATACAAGGAAGCGAATATTGACTCCTGGGTTCCCGAATTCCGCCAGGCTGCATTGGATCTGCCGCTGAACCAAATCAGCGATCCGGTGGAAACCCAGTTCGGTTACCACATCATGAAGGTGGAATGGCGTAATTCCAACAAGTTTGAAGATGTTAAGAGCAAGGTTCGGGATAAGTTGGTACAGGCTTATTTCTCCGACTTCATGCAGAAGGATCTTCCGGGGATCATTACAAAAGTCGATTTGCCGGCGGAAACGCCGACACCCGCGCCCTCGGCTGCGGACGCTCCGGCAAAATCGGACGGACAGGTAAAGCCTCAGGAAACCGCAAGCAAATAATTTGGTGAACACGCAATCATTCAGCCCATACATTACCCGGCCCGTTTGGACCGGGTTTTTTTGCGCCGGGCGGCGGGGGTGTATAAGAAACTGGGAACAGAAGAATACTATGGTCAGAAATCGGTCAACTTCGAGATGCAAAGTGTTACTGTTTCGAATCGTCAATATCCAGGGGTACAATACTTCTATGGAAAGTGAGGCAGCATGAAGAATGAAAGCAACTGGAATTGTTCGTCGCATCGATGATTTAGGACGGGTCGTCATTCCCAAAGAAATCCGGCGGACTTTGAGAATTCGGGAAGGAGACCCCTTGGAAATTTTTGTGGATCGGGACGGTGAAGTGATACTCAAGAAATATTCACCAATCGGGGAATTGGGAGATTTCGCGAAGGAATATGCCGAGTCCTTGTTTGAAAGCACCGGACATATCATTATGATATCCGATCGCGACAGCATTATTGCCGTCTCGGGAGCCTCGAAGAAAGACTATTTGGACAAGCAGATTGGTTCGATTGTGGAAAGCTGTATGGAAAATCGAAAGCCGGTTTTGGAAACGACTGAAGGGCAGTACGATCTTTGCAAGGATATAACCGAGCACTACACTTCGTTCGTAATAAGCCCGATCATTGCCGGCGGGGATCCGATCGGATCGGTTATTTTGGCCTCCAAAACGGAGGGCGCCAAAATGGCCCAAATGGAACAAAAAATGGCGGAAACCGCTTCGGGTTTTCTCGCCAAACAGATGGAACAATAAGAAATAACCGGAACATAAGAACATAAGGCATCGCGATGAAAGTGGAACTAATTTCATCGCGAGCCCTAAGACGCAGCTTTCCCGGGAGCGGGCCAAACCGCTTGCGGGAAGGCTCTTTTCTTTACTACATAAGAGTTTGTTTTCAGCATATAAATAAGCTTATTCCGCTACGGTAAACTCACCCCGTCTTAGGTAAGACGGCGAAGCCGTTTATCCTTGGGCCGAATTTATTTCTAATAGGGAATGGGTTATAATGTCTATTATGCCAAGTCAAAAAAATGCGCATAATTTGAGTACGCGGAGAATGGCTATGTCGATAAAAGACGGGGCGAGCGCGACGGGTTCTAAATTGTTGAAGGGCGCTACCATTTTGGGAATAGCCGCAGTCGTTTCCAAGCTGATGGGTACGCTGCAGAAGATCCCGCTGCAAAATATTGGCGGTGATCAGACATTCGGCGTCTATTCAGCCGTATACCCGTTTTATATATTGATCATGTTTTTGGCTACGGCCGGCTTTCCGGTCGCCGTCTCCAAATTTGTTTCCGAAAGAACGGCTCAAGGCAACGAACGGGGTGCCCGCAGAGTCCTGTACGTTTCCAGTATGATCCTGATGCTTACAGGCCTTTTGTTTTTCTGCATTCTTTTCTTCGGCGCAGGTCTGATTGCGGGATGGATACATAACGACCAAACCAAACCGGCCATTCAGAGCGCTGCTTTCGCTCTGCTGTTCGTTCCGCAGATGGCCTCGCTGCGCGGCTATTTCCAAGGACGGCAAAACATGGTGCCGACTGCCATTTCTCAGGTGATCGAACAAGGCGTCCGTGTGGCCGTCATGCTCATGCTGCTGCTTTATCTGCATGCTGCGCACTATCCCGACTCCTGGATTGCGGCCGGAGCCACCTTCGGTTCCGCGGCCGGCGCCTTGGCGGGGCTGGCCTATATGCTTTATTGCTGGTTCAAGGAATTAAAGAACGGGAGCGCGGAAAGGCTCCGGGGCCAAGCGGAGGAGAAGGATGAGCCGCTTTTTCCGCTTGTCAAGCAAATCGTTTACTATGCCCTTCCGATCTGCCTCGGTTCGATCGTCGTCCCGATTTTGAACATCGTCGATTCCTTTACCATGCCGCGCTTGCTCCATCTTCACGGCCTGAGCATGGAAGCGGCCATGGTTCAATTTGGCGTATACAATCGCGGCTTGACGCTGGTTCAGTTGGTTTCAATGATTGCCGGTTCCGTGGCTGTCGCGATCGTCCCGTCGATCGCCGAAGCGAAGGCGGTCGGCAGCCTGAGGTCGATCCGAATCCGAACGGAGCTGTCCGTCCGTTTAACCTGGCTGCTCGGTTTGGCCTCTTCCGCAGGTCTGGCGATGACCGCTTATCCGGTGAATGTGATGCTGTATAAAAATACGGAAGGCACGGCGGCGATCGCCATATTGGCGTTTACCGCCTTGTTCAGCACACTGAATATTACATCGGCGAGCATTCTTCAAGGAATGGGATCGGTCCTTATTCCCGCAGTCAATATGCTTTTGTCAACAGCGCTCAAGGCCGTTTTGAACGTCGCGCTTTTGCCCGTATGGGGCATCAACGGAACGGCGGCCGCCACCGTATTGGCTTTTGCTATGGCCGCCATCCTCAATATCATCGCGTTGACCCGCAGGACGGGCGTCCGTTTTTCCCCGGCTCATTATTTATATAAGCCGATGCTTGCGATAATCGGGATGTGCGTTTTGCTGTTCATGCTGATCCATGGTTCCGAGGCGGCGCTGCGATCAATCCCGGTATCCATGACGTTCCGCCAAGCGCAAACCATCGTTTCGCTGATTGCCGTTGGCGGAGGCGCCCTTGCTTTTTTTCTGCTGATCTTCCGTGTTGGAGTAATTGACGCCAAAGATTTGGAAAGTGTGCCGAATGCAGGCCGTAAATTGCTGCCTTTGCTGATTCGTTTTCGGCTGCTCGGCAGACCGCAGGCTGTTCAAAAGAAGTAACCATTTAAGGAGGAATAAGCGTGTCAGCATCGATAACCGTTGTCGGACTCGGTTCGGGAAATGAGGATCAAATCAGCCTGGGGATTTGGAAACGGTTGAGCCATGCGGAAACCATTTATCTGCGCACCCGCCACCACCCCGCCGTGCATTTGCTGGACGAGCATCATCTTCGTTATGAAAGCTTTGACGGGATGTATGAGCAAAGCGCTTCCTTTCCCGAGGTGTACGAGAATATCGCCCGGGAGCTTGTGCGGATGGCGGAAAAAGACGGGAAAGAAATCGTTTATGCGGTGCCGGGGCATCCGATGGTTGCCGAAAAATCCGTGCTGCTCTTGAAAGATCTATGTGCGGACCGCGGGCTTGAGCTGCATATTCACGGCGGGGAAAGCTTCCTGGATCAGGCTTTTTTGCGCTTGGGCTTTGACCCGATCGAAGGATTTCAGCTGCTGGACGGAACCTCCCTGGAACGAGCGCAGCTGCAGCCGGCGCTTCATACATTGATTGCCCAGGTCTATGACACCAATGTCGCTTCCGATGTGAAATTGACTTTGATGGAGCTTTATCCCGATGAATACCCGGTGGTTGTCGCGCATGCGCTGGGCGTGGATGGCCAGGAACAGATTCTGCGCATTCCGCTGCATGATTTGGATCGCTTGGACGGCTACGGCAATTTGTCGCTCGTTTGGATTCCCGGCACTGATGCGGAGACGGTCACCAACCGGACATTCTCGCGTCTTGAGGAAATCGTGCGGATTCTTCGCAGTCCGGGAGGGTGTCCCTGGGATCGGGAGCAGACGCATCGGAGCATACGCAAAAATCTGATCGAAGAAACCTATGAGGTGCTTGAAACGATCGATGATGACGATCCGGTGGCGATGTGCGAGGAGCTTGGGGATTTGCTGCTGCAAGTCATGCTTCATTCGCAAATGGAAGCGGAAACCGGAATATTCAGCGTATGGGATGTGGTTGAGACGCTGAATCGGAAATTGATTCGCCGCCATCCTCATGTATTTGGCGACCGGTCCGCCGACAGCGCCGAAGCGGCGGTGGAGAACTGGGAGGAGATCAAAGCCAGGGAAAAGCGGGATCGATCGGCCGAAGAATCTGGGCCAGCGCCTGCATCGGTTTTGGCCGGTGTTCCGAGAGATTTGCCGGGCTTGATGAAGGCCTTGAAAATTCAAAAGAAAGCCGCACAAGCAGGCTTCGATTGGGAGCATCCGGAGGATGTGGCGGATAAAATCATCGAGGAATTAAAGGAATTCATGGAGCTTGCCGACGACAGCGTGATGGAGCAGAGGCGGCGGGAGGAAATGGGGGACCTGCTGTTTGCCGTCGTGAATCTGGCCCGTTATTTCAAGATTGATCCGGAAGAGGCGCTGGCCCTGACGATCCGCAAATTTATCCGCCGGTTTTCCTATATCGAGGAGCAGCTAAGAATAAAAGGCAAAGATTTTGGGCAAACTGATTTATTGGAGATGGAACAATGGTGGCAGAACGCTAAGCAGAAAGAATAAAAAAGAAATCTGTCGGAAATTGTACGAAAAACAAAAAAAATTTTTAAAAAATCTTGATGACAGCAGGATTTTCCTGAAAAAGACAGAATACATATTGCGTGAACCTTTTATTTTTGCGATAAACTTGGATCTCCGCACGGAGGTTCAGGTTTCTCAGTAATCTTGCAAATGCAAGAATTTATTTATTAGGAGGTAACTAGAGAATGAACAAAACAGATTTGATCAACAGCATTGCCACAAAAAGTGGATTGACAAAAAAAGATGTTGAGACGGTGCTCAACGGCTTTTTGGGAGAAGTTACGAGTGCATTGTCCAACGGTGACAAGGTTCAGCTGATCGGGTTTGGAACTTTTGAAACCCGCAAGCGCTCCGGCCGCGTCGGCCGCAATCCGCAAACCGGCAAAACCATCACGATTCCCGAATCCAAAGTTCCCGCTTTCAAAGCAGGCAACAAACTTAAAGAAGCCGTAAAATAATGCGATTGGACAAATTCCTCAAGGTTTCCCGGATCATTAAGCGGCGCACAGTCGCCAAAGACGTCTCCGAGCAAGGGAGGGTGTGGATTAACGGAAGGGAAGCCAAGCCGAGCAGTACGGTAAAAATCGGTGATGAACTGGCCATTCAATTCGGACAAAAGACGTTGACCGTACGGATTGAACGACTTGGGGAATCGATGCGCAAGGAAGATGCAGGCAGCATGTACACTCTGCTGAAGGAAGAGATCCATTCGTAAAAAACTCAAATTTAGAGACCCTCAGAAGGGTCTCTTCTTCATTGAGGCGAAACTTTTAGTTCTAATTGGGACGACTCCTCCATAATCTAGAGGTAAAAAGGAGGGGCATGGCCTATGATGGAACAGGGGAAGACCAAAAGACAGGAAATCAAGATGTTGAATCGGAAAATCATGGAGATATCCGGCGTTTTGAACGTTGAGAGCTTTGACAGCGAGGAGTTCCTGCTCGAAACGGAATGCGGATTTTTGAGCATTAAGGGCAGCAACCTGCATATCAAAAACCTCAATCTCGAACAAGGCCTTGTGGCGATCGAAGGCTTGGTGAACGGAATGGAGTATCTGGACGCAAGCTCCCCGGAGAAATCCAAGGGATTTTTGGGTAAATTGTTCAAGTGAGCTTAAACGTCCAGTTCATTACACTATACATGATGTTCGCCAGCGGCTTTGTGCTCGGCGCTTTGTTCGATCTCTACAGGGTGCTTTCGGCGAAGCTTAGCTTTCCTCGCTGGTTGATTCCGATTCTGGACATCATCTATTGGATTGCCGCCATCTTGATTGTGTTTCGGGCGCTGTACATCTCCACTCAGGGCCAGCTGCGATTCAGTGTGTTTTTGGGATTGATCGCGGGCGTAAGCCTCTATTTTTTGTTGTTAAGCCGCTGGACGATTCGTATTATTGTGCTGGCGATTGCCCTGATCCAAAAAATCGTCCGGTTCATTATCGGATTGTTTCACTGGACCGTGATTAAACCTTTGATTCTCCTGTACCGCTTGGTCATCGTCATTTTTGGATTTTTGTCCGCAATAGCTATTTTCATTTTTAAAATTATGATACAATTGCTTTATCCCATATGGAAATTATTCGCATTTCCCCTTCGCCCTCTCAAACCGTATTTTCATTGGGTAGACGGGATGATCCGATTTGTCAAAAGGATAATCCGGCGATTTTTTAATAAATAAGGCATCGCGATGAAATAACTCATCGCGAGCCCTAACTGAATCATCACGGCAGTTCCGACGCAGAGAGCCGATGGCGATGCTGATCCCGGGGAGGATGTTTGGCGATAATGAACGAAGCATATATGCATAGTGAACCGAACCAATCTAATAAAGGCAAGCGAAGAAGGCTTCGTCTGTTGACGTTCATTTTGATGAGCTTTATGTGTTGGACAGCCATTACTTTGTGGAATCAACAGGGGGACCTGAACGCCAAGTACACTCGGTTATCCTCGATACAGACGCAATTGGAGGAATCGAAAAAAATCAACGAGCAGTTAAAAATGGAAATCACACGTTTGAACGACAATGAATATATTGAACAAAGAGTAAGGAAGGATTATAGAATGACCCGGCCGGGGGAAACGCTTTTCATCACTCCGATGAACGGCGAGTAGGGAAAAGTCCCATATTGACCTTGTTTTGGCCATCAGTTATAATCTGCATAGCAGACGTCTCAGCTTTTTTCATGGCACCGGCGGGATCCTGCATTATTCCAAGGGAGGAACATTTCGTTTTATGTCAATTCAAGTGGGCACCAAGTTGGAAGGCAAGGTGACAGGGATTACTCATTTCGGAGCGTTTGTCGAACTTCCCGGAGGAGTCACCGGCCTTGTTCACATTTCGGAAATCGCGGATAACTATGTAAAGGACGTCAAGGATCATCTCAAGATCGACGACGTCGTTACCGTCAAAGTCATCAATGTGGACAAGGATGGGAAAATCGGTTTGTCCATTAAACAGGCGGTGGATAAACCCAAGACGGAAAAGCCCGCCCGTCCGGAAAGACAAGGAAGTTTTGGAAGCAGGCCTGAAAGACAGGGAGGATTTGGCGGACGGCCTGAATCCAACGGCAGCCGAGGTAGTCATCACCGTTCAGGAGACAGGAATCAGGATTGGGGACACCGTTCACCCGGAAGATCTCCTTCGTTCGAAGAGAAAATGGTACGTTTTCTCAGGGATAGTGAAGAGCGCATATCGTCTCTCAAGAAAAATACCGATTCCAAACGGGGAGGGAGAGGCGCGAAACGCGTTTAACCATAAATTCGAATTTTTCACCGCATAAGAATTTATAAGTTTCCGAGCTTTTTGGAAAGGCAAATTCTTATCGGCATGAAAAACTTCCTTGAAACGCGGTCCGGCTGCTTAGAGTGACTTCGATAGAAGTTTTTCTTATATACATGAACCGAACCTCGGACTGCACGGCGCATGATTGCCCCGCTGCAGTTCTTTTCATGCTGGCAACGAGTCCGGTCTGCAAGCGTTTCAACTGAGGATTCTTGACAATATCCGGAGGCATATTATATACTCATGTTTGTTGTGGCGGTGTAGCTCAGTTGGCTAGAGCGTACGGTTCATACCCGTGAGGTCGGGGGTTCGAGGCCCTTCGCCGCTATATTTTACAATGAAGGGGCTGTCCCGTAAGTGGAAAAATCTACTGGGGGTCAGCCCTATTTATGTAATTAAAGATAGTTGCACCATGGTATAATTAGACAGACATATGGGATCGTTCCTTTCTTGGTATTTGTTGGGTGACACTTACATTTTACCGAGTTTGGACGATCTCTTCTTTATTTTTATACGAAAAAGGGGATTCCCCTCGTATTCAGGGCTGCTGAAAAACGCCAGCGGGCTTGGCAGAGGTAAATCTGTTTCGGTACGATAGTTTTTCAGCAGCCCCCTACTTACGGGACATCTCTTTTTTTTGCCGTCAGCCCGCAGCATTCGCGGGAATTTGCGTAAAGTCTTTGGAATCATGATAATTCCGCATGAAAAACCTGATTTTTTGTCGCAAATTTCTTGGAATCTTCCAACCTATTCTGACAAACTTTATCTTTGATAGATTTTATAATAGAGAGCACACGAAAAAAGAGAATGAGCGTCCTTGAGGAAGTGAATTTTCAAGATGGACGTCCCATGCCATTTCCATGGCACCAGCGGGTGATGAAAATGGCGCGCGATGCATCCTTGAAGAATTCACAATGAATTGATTTTTGCGGAAGCGAATTTTCAAGATAGGTGGTGCCTCTTTCATGCAGACAAAGAATTCAACGGTTAGGTCCCCTTCTGCCGTGCGCAATGCATTAAGCAGATTCCGCCGTTTCCGGGGCGGGGGGCTGATGGAATACCCATATGTACAAGCCCTGGCAGATCATAAATGGTCGATTGCGCTGGTGGCCATGGCTTTTTTGCTGGGGAGAGCGATGATCCTGGAGCAGCTGTCCCCTTTTGCACTGGCCTACTTTGCCGTCATATATTATCTGCGGAGAGAGCTGCTGCTGTGGACAAGCTTTAGCCTATTGGCCGGCAACCTGCTGGCTGTTCAGCCGCAAATCGGGCATATTGCCGTTCAATTGGGCGTGTTTTACCTCATTCAGCAAGCGCTGGGCAGGTATGACCGAACGGAGCTGTCCCACGCCCCGATGATTGTTTTTATTTCCTCGTTTTCGGTCAGGTTGTTTTCTTATATGGTTAACGGGAACCTCACCTGGTTTTCGTTAATGATGACTTCGATTGAATCGGTGCTAGGCTTTGTCCTCACGTTGATTTTTATTCAGGCGCTTCCGGTATTCACGTTGAAGAAGAAAAATACGCAGCTCAGAAATGAAGAGATTATCTGTTTGATTATCCTGCTGGGGTCGGTTATGACGGGAACGGTGGGATGGTTGATCGGGCCGGTTTCAGTGGAGCATGTTCTGTCCAGGTATTTGATTCTGCTCTTTGCATTGGTGGGCGGCGCGCCGTTAGGCGCTTCCGTCGGGGTTGTGACCGGGCTGATTTTGAGTCTGGCGGACATCCATGCCGTGCAGCAAATGAGCTTGCTGGCGTTTGCCGGGCTGTTGGCGGGTCTTTTGAAGGAAGGTAAGAAAGCGGCGGTATCGATAGGATTAATGTTGGGGGCATCGATTCTTTCCGTATATATCGGCAGTCAGGATGAGGTGCTCGTTTCCACATTGGAATCGGGCACGGCAGTTTTGCTGCTGTTTTTGACGCCGAAAAGCCTGATCTCGCTGATCGCCAAATTTGTGCCGGGAACACAGGAGAATTTAAAGTCCCAATACGAATACGCCAAAAAGGTCCGGGAGATCACCGCGGGCAGGGTGGAGCAATTTTCGGAAGTATTCCGGCAGCTGGCCGGCAGCTTCAAGCATTTCGGAATTGATGGTCAGGAAGTGCGAAAGGATGAAGAAATGGGCCATTTCATGAATTCGATCGCGGACCGTTCCTGTACCTCCTGTTGGAAAAGGGAGAAATGCTGGGAAACGAATTTCTTCCAAACCTATAAATTCATGACCGACATGATGACCTCGATTGAGGAAAATCCGGGATTTTCCAAGGAGGATATTCCTGTTTCCTGGACAAGAATTTGCGTAAAAAGCGAAGCGGTCATGGACATCATGAAGCAGCAATACGACCTGTACAAGCATGACCGGCACTGGAGAAAACAAATTAACGACAGCCGCCACTTGGTTGCGGAGCAGCTGTCCGGTGTGTCCCAGGTGATGCAGGATCTGGCCATGGAGATCAAACGGGAGGGCCAGGAAATGCACATCCAGGAAGAGCAGATTCGTTTGGCGCTGGAAAAGCTCGGCCTGTCGATTCATACAATTGATATCGTCAGCCTTGAAGAAGGAAATGTGGAAATTGAAATTGTTCACCAGTATACCAAAGGATTCGATGAGTGCCGGAAAATCATCGCCCCGCTTTTATCCGATATAATGGGGGAAAACATCGTCGTCAAAAGCGAGCAATATTCGGACCGTAAAGACGGGTGTTATAGGGTAGTGTTCGGATCGGCCAAGGAGTTCGATGTGGAAACCGGCATTGCGGCAGCTGCCAAAGGAGGAGCGCTGCTTTCCGGTGACAGCTACAGTGCGGCGGAGCTCGGAAACGGCAAGTTTGCAGTCGCCTTGAGCGACGGCATGGGCAACGGCGAACGCGCCAAGATGGAAAGCAGCGCCGCGTTGGCGATTCTTCGGCAGCTGCTGCAGACCGGCATGGAGGAAAAATTGGCGATCAAATCCGTCAATTCCGTGTTGGCGCTGCGTTCTTCGGACGAAGTGTTCGCGACGATCGATATGGCGCTGGTCGATCTGTATTCCGCAAAGACGACGTTTCTGAAAATCGGCTCCTCCCCCAGCTTCATCAAACGCGGAGGGGAGGTGATTCCTGTATCGGCCAACAATTTGCCCGTGGGGATTCTGCAGGATATAGACATTGATCTGGTGTCCGTACAGTTGAAGCCGGGAGATATCCTGTTTATGCTGACCGACGGCATTTACGACGCTCCCGGACCCGCAGTGAACAAGGAGCTGTGGATGAAGCGGATGATTCAGGAAATTGAAGCGGAAACCCCCCAGGAAATCGCCGATTGCTTACTGGAAAAAGTCGTTCGCTACCATCACGGGGATATTTACGATGACATGACAGTGGTCGTAGCCAAAATCGAGAAATTTCGTCCGGAATGGTCAACGATCCGTTGGCCGGGAGTTTCCCGCATCGAACGGCCCAAGACGGTGAGTTGACGGAAGTTTTAGATAGCATTCATTTGGCTGAAGCGGAGTATGGGAAGATGCCGGATAAGCGACTTTGGCTTTGAGTTTCAACTACTGTGAAATTTCATGACAGAAACTCAAAACAACGGAGCTTGGAGGCACTTCCCATACGCAGCTGATAGCAGCGATGAATGCAAACGGAATAAATATTCAGCATTTTCGGTCCGTTCGACGGACAGTTCGCCTGCGCCTGATTAGACGGCCTCCCGTGTGGAAAGACTGGATAACAGCAAGATTCGTAGATTTCAAGATTCCAGTGTTCCAACAAGGAGGTCGTTAATGTTGATGAGACAAATCATACTGGTCACCGACGGCTGTTCCAATGTCGGCATCAGTCCGGTGGTTGCGGCGGCTCATGCGCTGGCCGAAAATATTGTGGTAAATGTGGTCGGAGTCGTGGACGAAGGGGAGATCGGCGACAGGGGCAAAGAGGAAATTGAGGAAATCGCCAGAGCCGGAGGCGGGTTGAGCAGAGTGGTGCCGATCGTCCATCTTTCGAGGACTATTCAGATGATGACGCGCAAAACGGTTGTTCATACGGTGCAGCAGGCGGTGCAGAAAGAACTGCGGCAAATGTTTGGAAATGCCCCGATTACGGCGCTTCCCCCCGACGATCGGGAGAAAGTGGTCCAACTGATCGATGATATGGCGGAGACCTCATCGCTTCAGGTGGCTTTGTTGGTTGATGCGAGCGCCAGCATGAAACCGAAGATGAAAGCTGTGGAGGATGCCATTCGCGATTTGATGATCAGCCTGCAGGCCCGCGCGGGAAAAAGCGAAATCAGCGTCTTTCATTTTCCGAAATTTGGCGGAGAAGACGGGGACATCGTCATGGATCTTCATTGGACGCGGGATCTTGCAAAAATCGGCAACTTATTTTATAAATTAAACATGAAGGGGACCACACCGACGGGCCCCGCATTGATGCAACTGGTTCGCTTTATCGTGGGTGGAATAAAGGCTCCGGAGGGTTGGACAGACTCCGATCCGGCCAAAGGCGGTATGCTGGGTGACTATATCATATGAATCGGCATTTGCCGCAGGGGCAATCATTACAGGCAAATGGCACGGGAGGAACTACAGGATCCTGCGAATATTGGGGGAGGGCGCCAATGGAAAAGTGTTTCTGGCGTCAGCCGGAGCGGGGAAAAATCTGTGCGCCGTAAAGATCGGGTACGATCCGTTGGATTTGCAGTCGGAAATCAACGTGCTGAAATCCTTGAGCCGATCGGACAGGCGCAATGATTTTTTTCTGGATGCGGATGATTTTGCATACAAGGGCCAAACGTATCCTTTTTATGTGATGAAATTCATTCAGGGGATCCGCTTTGACGAGTTTCTTCAAACCTATGGCCAAGATTGGCTGTACATAACGGCTTATAGACTTTTGTCGAAATTGAATCGTCTGCACCGGCAAGGATGGATCTTCGGAGATCTGAAGAATGAAAACGTGCTGGTGGCAGGCTACGGACATATCGAATTGATCGACTACGGAGGAGTCACGCAGACCGGGCGTTCCATCAAGCAGTTCACGGAATTTTACGACCGCGGCTTTTGGAACGCGGGATTGCGAACGGCTGAAGAAGGATATGATCTGTTTTCATTCGCTCTGCTGATACTCCAACTGGCTGACGATCGGAAGCAATTGGAGCGCCTTCGGGCTCAGCTGCCCCAGAACCGGAGCGCGGAGGACTTGCTGGAGGTTGCCCGATCATCCCCTGCTTGTGCGCCGGTGTTTCCATTCCTTGCCAAAGCGCTTCAAGGACGTTATGTCTCGTCGGATGAAGCTCTGGAGGAATGGCGGGAACTCACGCTGAAGGCCGGGGCAAAGTGTGCGCTGAGGCCAAGGATGCCCTGGTTGAAGGGATTTTTTATCGCTTCGCTCATCTTATTTATTTCGACACTGGTGTTTTTGCTGCAGCAGGGTTGATTGCGGAAGGAAGAACTATGATGGATTTGCCGCGTAAGGTGGAGAAAATCATCGGAGAGGAACGGCTGTTGAGTCCCGGTGATACGGTTGTTGTGGCTGTTTCAGGCGGCCCCGATTCCGTGGCTCTATTGCATGTGCTTTACCGTTTGTCGCCGTCCTGGCGCTGGAGATTGGTGGTTGCTCATGTAAATCACCAGTTTCGGATTGAAGAATCGGCAAAGGAAGCGTGGCTGGTTGAACGGCTTGCGGCGGAATGGGGACTTAGCTTTGAGCTGTCCGTCATTGACGTGCCCAAATATAGGGAAGAAAGCGGGATGAATGCCCAAGCGGCGGCCAGAGAGAAGAGATACGCTTTTTTATCGGAGACGGCCGAAAAATACGATGCCGGTAAAATTGCGCTGGGCCATCATGCGGATGATCAGGCGGAAACTGTCATGATGCGGATTTTGCGGGGAACGGGACCTTCAGGTCTGGCCGGCATCCCCCTTCGCCGAAACGAAAAAAATACGGAACTTGTCCGGCCTTTGCTGCGTATATATAAGTCGGAGCTTTTGGAGTACTGCGCGCAAGAGGGCCTGCCGACAGTGACAGACAGCAGCAATGAGCTTCGTAAATATTTCAGAAATCGGATAAGGCTTGACGTTCTTCCTTTTTTGGCAAAATACAACGAGCAGCTTCCGCAGTCTCTGAACCGTTTGGCGGAGCAAATGCGGGCAGAAGACGATTTTATGGAGCAGGAAACGCACAGGCTGGCGGAGACTCTATTAGAGAGGGAACGGGGGGAACTGCGCTTTTCCAGAAAATCCCTTCAGGGAGTCCCGCTCGCTTTACAAAGAAGATTGATTAAACTAATATTAAGTTATCTTGCTTCACATCTGGAATACGTTGATTTTGTTATGATTGAATCGATTCGCACGGCCGTTCTGCGGGAAGGCGCATCCACGTTTACCCTTGATCTCGGAAGGGAAGTGCGGCTGATCAGGGAATATGACCGGATTCGTCTGCTGAATGCAGACCCGCATTCGCATGCCACAGGCTCTTTTCATTATCCGCTTCAAGAGCTGCCGGTGTCTCTGGAGATTCCGGAGGCCGGGATGCGGATCCGGTGTGAAGTGTTCGATCTGCGAACGGAGCAGCTGCCGTCCGATTATCCGGGGGACGGCAAGCTTGCAGCGTTTTTCGACTTGGGTAAGCTTGATCTTCCCTTGGCATTCAGAAATCGCCTTCCCGGTGACCGCTTTCGGCCGATGGGGGTTGACGGCAGCAAGAAAGTCAAGGATTTGTTCATCGATCATAAAATCAGTTATTACGTTCGCGACCGAATTCCGCTTTTGGTAGACGGACAACAGCGGATTCTTTGGATTCCGGGTTTGCGCAGGTCGGCTCTGGCGCCGATTGACGCCAGCACTTCGCATGTCCTTCAAATCAGGATAATCAAGGGGAATTTGCTCCCTTTTGAATGAAAAATTCCCGATTTCATACTATATAGTAGGAGGGTCATTTTGCTGCAAAACGACATTCAGGAGATTTTGTACAGCGAAGAACAGATACAGGCAGAGATCGACCGTCTCGGGCGGCAGATCACCGCAGACTTCAGGGATCGCAATCCGCTGGTCATCTGCGTATTGAAAGGTGCTTTTATTTTTATGGCCGATCTTGTGAAGCGGCTGGAAATGCCTTTGGAGATTGACTTTATGGCAACCTCAAGCTATGGGCAGTCGAACAAATCCTCGGGCGAGGTGAAGATCATCAAAGATCTTGACACGCCTGTGGAAGGCCGGCATGTATTAATTGTCGAGGACATTATTGACAGCGGTTTAACCTTGAGTTATTTGATTGATGTGCTGGAACGCCGAAATGCGCTTTCGGTCTCCATAGCAACTCTATTTGACAAACCCGCACGCAGAACGGTTGAATTGGAGGCTGATTACAAGGGCTTTGTTCTGCCCGATTTCTTTGTTGTCGGATACGGTTTGGATTATGCGGAAAAGTATCGAAACCTGCCATATATCTGCACCTTGAAACCGGAAGTATATACAAGATAAGGAATTTACCGCTATGATATGCAACCAATTTTCGTTTTGTTGTGATGCGCACATTGACTGTGGTAAAATAAAAAAAGTGCGCGTTGAGAGGAGGTAGGGGATGAACAGATTCATTCGGAATACGGGTTTTTATCTGCTCATATTTTTAGTTACGGTCGGGATCGTCCACTTTATCAGCAATCAGAATGATCAGCGTGAACAGATCCGATATGATCAGTTCCGTTCCGAGCTGCAGAAGCAGAATGTGGAAGAAGTCACAGTCAAGTTTGACGGATATACATATTTGATCAACGGCAAATATAAAAATCCGGCAAACCCGGATCGACCGAATTTTGTAACCCGTGCCCCGTTTGGCGATCAGGTAATCAATCAAATCCAACAGAGCGGTGTGGCCAAAGAAACGTGGGAAAAAATGGAAGGTGATAATGTTTGGTTTACCTTCCTGACATCGATCATCCCTTTCGTGATCATATTCATTCTGTTTTTTTTCTTGCTGAACCAGGCCCAGGGCGGCGGCAAAGTGATGAACTTCGGAAAAAGCCGTGCCCGTCTGTATAATGAAGAAAAGAAGAGGGTCACCTTCGACGATGTAGCCGGAGCCGATGAAGAAAAGCAGGAGCTGGTTGAAGTCGTGGAATTTTTGAAGGATCCCCGTAAATTCTCCGCGGTAGGCGCGAGAATTCCCAAGGGTGTATTGTTGGTCGGTCCTCCGGGAACAGGTAAAACACTATTGGCCCGGGCCGTTGCCGGAGAAGCGGGAGTGCCGTTCTTCAGCATCAGCGGATCGGATTTTGTGGAGATGTTCGTCGGAGTCGGCGCATCCAGGGTTCGGGATTTGTTCGAGAATGCCAAGAAGAATGCCCCTTGTATCATATTCATTGACGAGATTGATGCAGTCGGACGACAGCGCGGCGCCGGATTGGGCGGCGGTCACGACGAGCGTGAGCAGACCTTGAACCAGCTGCTGGTGGAAATGGACGGCTTTGGAGCCAATGAAGGAATCATTATTGTCGCTGCCACGAACCGTCCGGATATTCTAGACCCGGCGCTTTTGCGTCCCGGACGTTTCGACCGTCAGATCACCGTGGATCGACCCGACTTAAAAGGCAGGGAGGCGGTATTGAAGGTCCATGCCAGGAACAAGCCGCTGGCTCAAGACGTCAAGCTTGATGTCATTGCAAAATTCACCACCGGTTTTACCGGTGCGGATCTTGAAAACCTGCTGAACGAGGCCGCCCTGCTGGCTGCCCGCAAAAACCGGAAGGATATTTCCATGAGGGAAATTGAAGAAGCGGTTGAAAGGGTCATGATCGGTGTGGAGAAGAAAAGCCGAGTCATCAGCGAACGGGAAAAACGAATCGTCGCTTATCACGAAGCAGGTCATACGATCGTGGGCTACTATCTCGAGAATGCCGATATGGTTCAGAAAGTGACCATCATTCCCAGAGGCAGAGCCGGCGGCTATGTAATGATGCTTCCCAAGGAAGATCGTCTGTTAATAACGAAGAAAGAGCTGCTTGAAAGAGTAACCGGAACGCTGGCCGGCCGGGTTTCCGAAGAATTATTCATCGGCGAGATCGGTACGGGAGCATATGACGACTTCAAGAAAGCCACGAGTCTCGTTCGCAGCATGATTACCGAATACGGCATGAGCGATAAGTTGGGTCCCATGCAGTTTGGGAATCCGCAGGGACAGGTATTCCTTGGCCGGGATCTCGGACATGAGCAAAATTACAGCGATGCGATCGCTTATGAGATTGATCTGGAGATGCAAACGATTATCCGCAGCTGTTACGACCGCGCCAAAGAAATTTTGAAAGAGCGTGAGGACAAAGTGCATTTGATCGCCAACACCCTTCTCGAACGGGAAACGTTGGATATCGATATGATTCGCCAGTTAATTGAAAAAGGCAAGCTGGATGAAGACGGGGCGCCGGGTTCGGAGGGTTCCTCCCGGGGAATCTTTGCGGAAGCTCAGCAGCCGCCCAAACCGAATGAAGATGTTAAGGTCAACATCCAGGTTCAGGACCAACAGAACAAGCTGGATTTTGACAAGAACGATAAAGAAGAATAGCGGAAGTGAATTTTCAAGTCTGTGAATCTTTTGGTTTGCTGCGGAAATCATAAGGTCCACAGACCTTTTTTTGTCTGTGGAGTTTAATGGCAGGTGAAGCATGATCCGTTTGTTTTTCGCGAATTTATGCATTGACACCCGGGAAGAGGTTGTGTAAATTTAGTATTAATCTCTATCCTGAGAATTCACTTCCGTTAAACAATGAATGCTACTGAAAGCGGGCCTGAATTAATTTTCTGGAAATAAAAAAACCGTTAAAGCCTTGACCACATAAGAATTTAAATTTCTGGGTCTCGGAAAGGCAAATTCACAAAGAATCGGAGGTGTTGATTCATGGAAGCTTTGGCTATGGAACACAAAGCGGAGCAGAATCGTTTGCTTAAAGAAAGGCTGCTCGAGCTGAAAAAAGAACGGAATGCCATAATTTTGGCCCATTATTACCAGCGCGATGAGATACAGGAAGTAGCGGATTTCCGTGGAGATTCGTTTTTGCTGGCGCAAAAGGCGGCGGAAACGGATGCGGATGTGATCGTGTTTTGTGGAGTGCACTTTATGGGAGAAAGCGCGAAAATACTTGCTCCCGACAAGACGGTGCTTATTCCCGATGAGCGCGCCGGATGTCCGATGGCGGATATGGTCAACGTGGACGGTTTGCGGGAACTGAAAAAACGTCATCCCAATGCGAAGGTCGTTACCTATATTAATTCTTCTGCAGAAATCAAGGCGGAGACAGATATCTGCTGTACTTCCTCGAATGCGATCAAGGTTATTCAATCGTTGGATACCGATGAGATCATTTGGGTGCCGGATAAAAATCTCGGGCAATATGTTCAAAAATTCACAGACAAAAAAATGATTATCTGGGAAGGCTACTGTAACACTCATGACATGCTGACCGTCAAAGATATCGAAGAGATGCGAAGTCAGCATCCGAATGCGGAAGTGGTCGTTCACCCCGAATGCCGTCCCGAAGTGGTGGCAATGGCTGATTTCGTCGGCAGTACCACCGCAATCATCGATTACTGCAAAAAATCCGACAGCAAGGAGTTTATTGTAGGTACCGAGGACGGTACGGGTTATCAATTGGAATTGGACAGTCCGGATAAAAAGTTCTACTTTGCAAGCAAATATCTGGTGTGTCCGAACATGAAGGTGAATAACCTGAAAAAGCTTGTCCGCGCTTTGGAGACGATGCAGCCGCAGATTTATGTTCCGCCTCATATTGCGGATAAGGCGAGAGCATCCCTGCTGCGCATGCTTGAGGTGAAGTAACGGCCAATTTTGGGTTGGGATCAAGTCTCAAACCTTCTGCGGCCAACATTTGGAATGCCCGAAAGCTCATGGTATAATTAAACATTATGATAGTTGTCCTGCTCGATGAGAGGTACCGCACCTCTCATTTCCTGCGTTTGCAAACGTTTTTACTTGGTTCGGCATAGGAGGAAGTATGATGATACCACGTTTTTTGACTGATTTTTCATTGGAGCGTCTGCCGCGGGTGAAGACCGACGTGATTGTAATCGGTTCCGGCATAGCGGGGTTGTTTACATCCATTAGAGCCAGCGAAACGCAAAAAGTACTGATGATCACGAAGAAATCGCTGTCTGACAGCAATACACAATTCGCGCAGGGGGGCATAGCGGCGGTCATTGCGGATGACGATTCCCCGGCAGCCCACCGTCAGGACACATTGATTGCAGGAGCGGGACTTTGTTCGACTGCGGCGGTTGATGTGCTTGTTCATGAGGGGCCGAAAGGCGTGGACGATTTGATCCGTATGGGCACGAATTTCGATTTGGAAAACGGCGAGCTTGCGTTGACGCAAGAAGGGGCGCACAGCCGGCGAAGAATTCTGCATGCGCATGGCGATGCTACCGGAGCGGAAATCGTCAGAGCATTATCGGATCAGGTTCTGCATAATAAGAATATAGAAATTTGGAATGACCACTTCGTGATCGATCTGATTACATATGATGATGTTTGCTATGGAGCCATAGTCCAAAAGCCGGACGGACAAAAAATATTCGTAACGGGGAAAGCGACGGTTCTCTGCAGCGGCGGGGTCGGACAATTATACCGCTATACGACCAATCCGGATGTCGCAACCGGTGATGGAATCGCTATGGCTTACCGGGCCGGAGCCGATATTAGGGATGTGGAATTCATCCAATTTCATCCGACGGTACTTTATTACCCGGGCGCTCCCCGTTTTTTGATTTCCGAAGCGGTTCGGGGGGAAGGCGCCATTTTGCGGAATATTAACGGAGAACGGTTTATGGAACGGTACCATCCGCAGTTGGAATTGGCTCCGCGAGACATTGTGGCCAGAGCGATCGTCAGTGAAATAGAGAGAACCAAATCGACGTTCGTTTATCTGGACATTACGCATGAATCAGCAGAGATGGTAAAGCATCGGTTTCCGACAATTTATCAGTTCTGTTTGAATTACGGCTTGGATCTGACTACCGATTGGATTCCTGTGGCTCCGGCTGCTCACTATATGATGGGCGGGGTGAAGACCGATCTGAATGGGGAAACTTCGATAAGGCGGCTATTTGCATGCGGGGAGGTGTCGGCTACCGGAGTGCACGGGGCCAATCGTTTGGCCAGCAACTCCTTATCGGAAGCGATCGTGTTCGGTCGAAGAATTGTCAATCAAATACTGAGCCTGACGCCTTTGGAAGCTCTTCCGGAGATCAAAGCCGAGCTTCATCGGCAGGATCCCCCGATTCAGCCCGTTATCGAGAAGCGGCTCAAATTGCAAAAGATCATGCTGCGTAATGCGGCATTTAAGCGATCGGCCATTGGCTTAAGCAAGGGTCTGGAGGACCTGAAGCGACAAATGCCATTGTTCAATGCGCTTTTGAGCAGGCGTGAGGAATATGAATTTGCCAATTTGCTGGTATGCGCAACTTTGACCACTCAGGCAGCGTTATTGAGAGAAGAGAGCAGGGGTGCCCATTATCGGGAGGATTTTCCGGAACGGGATGATTTGCGTTGGAGAAAGCATATTGTCTTGAACCGGGAAAAAGGGATTTCGGAGGAGAGTGTGGAGAATGTTTGAAGGCAATCGCAATCAGTTGGAGAAGCAAATTGAATCCTGGCTCGATGAGGATCTCGGAAGCGGAGATGTAACCACCCTATCCACGATTCCTCCAGATCATTATTCCAAAGCGGTCATTCATGTCAAGGAGGACGGAGTGATTGCGGGGCTTCCCGTGGCGGAGTTGGTCTTCCGAACGGTTGATCCTTCCTTGGTATTCCGGCACGTCATGAAGGAAGGGGATCAGGTAGTCAAGGGAACCATTGTTGCCGAATTGGAGGGAAGCTCCCGCAGCATTCTGATGGGCGAAAGACTGGCTTTGAATTTGCTGCAGAGAATGTCAGGCATCGCCACAACCACACATCGTTACGCCGAAAGGGTGAAGGGCTATAATGTCCGCGTCGTGGATACGCGCAAGACGACGCCCGGACTCAGGGCTTTGGAGAAATACGCGGTCAAAGTGGGCGGTGGACATAATCACCGCCAGGGGCTGTATGATGCCGTAATGATTAAGGATAATCATATCAAAGCTTCCGGAGGCATAGCCCTAGCAATCCGTTCGGCTAGGAGCCGCATTCCCCATACGATGAAGATCGAGGTGGAGGTCGAGAATATGGCCCAGCTTGAAGAGGCGCTCACGGCAGGAGCCGATATCATTATGCTGGATAATGTGGAAATCGAACGGATGCGGGAGGCGGTGGAGAAAATTAAAACGGCATCTTCGCATGTAATCGTGGAAGCATCGGGAGGCGTTACGTTGGACAATATCAGGGAGATCGCGATGACCGGGGTCGATGTCATCTCGGCCGGGGCGCTGACGCACTCCATCAAATCGCTGGATATCAGCCTGGACTTGAATGGGCGCAAGGGGGACGGAGCATGATACTTGTAATGGATATCGGAAACACCAACATCGTGCTTGGATTATATCAGGGCAAGGAGCTTCTGCATCATTGGCGGCTAAGCACGAATCGCGGCGCTACGGTCGATGAATACGGCATGATCATCCATAACTTGTTCCGTCACATCGGCGTCAATGTGGAGCAGGTTCGGGATATTGTGATTTCGTCCGTCGTACCGCAGATTATGAATACCATCGAGGCCCTATGTGCAAAGTACTTGAAAAAGGAACCGTTAATTGTCGGTCCGGGTTTGAAAACCGGATTGAACATCCTATATGATAACCCGAAGGAAGTCGGTGCGGATCGAATCGTTAATGCGATCGCGGCGATCGAGCTGTATGGCCCTCCGTTGATCGTCGTAGATTTCGGCACGGCCACCACGTTCGATTATATCGATGATAAAGCGCGGTATTTGGGCGGCGCCATCGCTCCGGGCATCGGAATTTCCACAGAAGCTCTATACCAAAAAGCAGCAAAGCTTCCCAGGATCGATTTAGTCAAACCGAAGAGCACGGTAGGCAGGAATTCCGTTACTTCCATGCAAGCCGGAATTATTTACGGCTTTGCCGGTCAGGTGGACGGCATAGCCATGCGGATGCGGGAAGAGTTTGAGTCCGAAGCCAAGGTGATTGCTACCGGAGGGCTTGCGGAATTGATTTCCGGCGAATCCAGGACGATCGAAACGGTGAATCCTCTGCTGACGCTTCAAGGACTGCAAATGATATACGAAAGAAACCGGTAGAGGGGGCGGCAACGACTTTTGGTTGATGATTATTTGATAAGGGCAACTGCGCTTGAGGGCAAAGTCAGAGTATTCGCGGTGCTTACTACGAAACTGATTGAAGAATTAAGGACCAGGCATGAAGCGTATCCGACCGCTACTGCCGCATTGGGTAGGGCGGCCTCTATCGGAGCGATGATGGGCGCCATGCTCAAGGGGGAAGAAAGGCTGACCCTTCAGATCAAGGGAAACGGCCCTCTGGGCCAAATCGTTGTGGATGCCAATGCGCATGGCGAAGTGCGCGGCTATATGGATCATCCCCAGGTCGATCTGGAACCGAACAGCATAGGAAAATTCGATGTGGCCGGAGCGGTAGGTACGGAAGGGTTTATTTACGTTATTAAGGATCTGGGCATGAGAGAGCCTTATAAGGGAAGCGTCCCGATCATCTCAGGCGAACTGGGCGAGGACTTTACCCATTACTTTGCCAAATCCGAACAGACGCCGTCCGCTGTGAGCGTAGGCGTCTTGATCAATCCGGATGAGACGGTTCGGGCGTCGGGCGGGTTGATCATTCAGCTTTTGCCGGGGATCGATGAGGAACAGATCGCGGTTCTGGAGGATAAACTGTCTGCGCTTCCGCCGCTGACAACGCTGTTGGATGAAGGGTTGTCCTTGGAAGATATTTTACACCGGTTAGTTAAAAAGGTGGAGGTGTCGGATCGCTTGAACATCCGATTCCGGTGCAGCTGTTCACGGGAGCGGGTGGAGCAAATGCTGATCAGCTTGGGAGCCGAAGAAATTCGCGAACTGATTGACAAGGATGAGCAGACAGAGGTCATTTGCCATTTTTGCAATGAGAAATACCATTTTGACCGGGGAGAAATGGAAGCGATTTTAGCAAAGATTTAGGGCTCGCAAAGTATCAAGCGGTTTAATTGCTTTTTGCCACCAATTTAGTTGAAGTTATTTCATCGCGATGCCTTTAGCAATTCAATGGTAGAATAAGAGGGGATTCGGGTGCGGAATGTCAAGGTATTGTGGTTCGCCATCTGCCTACTTCTGGGTTGTGTGTTGATACTTTTGGTAGATAAATTTGTCATCCCGTTCCATACTTCGATTGCGGATTCCGAAAAACCTGCGGATGCGGCGAAATCGCGTTTCAATGGTCCAGATGCAACTTCTCCTGCTTCCGGTCAGGAAACCGAAATCAATGACGGGATCATCGTACAAATTGGCAAGCAATCGATCACCCGATGGCAGCTGCTCAAACAATTGGAACGCAAATACGGTCGGGAAATGCTGAATCAAATGATTGATCGGGCAGTCATCGCCCAAGAAAGCCAGGCATTGGGGGTTACCGTCAAGCAGCAGGAAGTCGACGCGGAATTGAAAAGAATGCAGCAGGGCTATGACAGTGAAGAGCAATTTTACAATTCGATGCAAAAACAGCTCGGGTTGACGAAGAGTCAGTTGCAGGAAGATACGTACTATAATGTGCTGCTCGAGAAAATCGCCACAAGAGATGTCACAATTTCTGAGCAGCAGGTAACCGATTATATCCGGACGCATCCGGAAGAATGGAACAGCCATATTCAGCTGCATATCCGGAAAATCACAGTCGCCTCCAAGGAAGAAGCTGTCAAGTTGAGGAAGGAAATCGGAAACGGTACGGATTTTGGTCTTCTGGCCAGAAAATATTCGCTGGATGATGCGGCCTCGGACAGCGGCGATTTAGGCTGGGTTCAGATGGATGATCCCTTTGTGCTTCCCGAGGTGATGAACGCCGCCAAGAAAATGAAAACTGGAGAAATCAGCGATCCGGTCAAGGTCAATCAAGGGTATGCGATTGTCAATCTTCTCGAACGCAAAGATCCGGATGAAAATCAGCAAAAGCAGATCCGGGAATACATCCGTAGCCAGTTGGCCATGGAGAATGCGGAACCGATGCCTGACCTGTTGAACCGTTTGAGGGAAAAATACAATGTGCAAATTTTCGATCCGAACTATAAATAAACTGATGGAGCGCTTGCTCATCTCTGAAAGATAAGTTAAAGGAATTTTCATTGACAACGCCAAAGTGTGTTGATAAGATGGAGTTATCAAAAGCCGACTTGATTACTCGGAATACTTTGATCGGGGGAAAACCACAATGGCCAAACTTGTTGACAATATCACTCAGTTGATTGGAAACACGCCGCTTGTTCGATTGAATCGGGTGGTTCCCGAGGACAGCGCTGAAATTTATGTGAAGCTGGAATTTCAAAATCCGGGCGCAAGTGTCAAAGACAGAATCGCGATCAGCATGGTTGAGGCTGCCGAACAAGCAGGGATTCTCAAGCCCGGTGACACGATCGTCGAACCGACCAGCGGAAATACGGGAATCGGTTTGGCAATGGTTGCCGCCGCCAAAGGATATAAAGCCGTTCTGGTTATGCCGGAGACGATGAGCATGGAGCGCAGGAATTTGCTTCGGGCATTTGGAGCGGAATTGGTCTTGACGCCAGGATCGGAAGGGATGAAAGGGGCAGTCCGCAAAGCGGAGGAATTGCAGGCGGAAAATCCCGGATATTTCATGCCTCAGCAGTTCAAGAATCCGGCCAACGTGAAAATTCATCGGGAAACAACCGGTCCGGAAATTGTTGAAGCGATTCAAGCCCGCGACGGCAAGCTAGACGCCTTTGTGGCCGGTGTGGGAACCGGGGGCACGATTACCGGTGTTGGGGAAGTTTTGCGAAAGCATTTCCCTGGAATCCGAATTTGTGCTGTAGAGCCTGCGGCATCCCCCGTCCTTTCCGGAGGTCAACCGGGTCCGCATAAGATTCAGGGCATTGGGGCCGGATTTGTGCCTGACATTCTGGATACTTCCGTTTATGACGAAGTGATTGCGGTCGAGAATGACGATGCTTTTGAAACCTCCCGTCGAGTTGCACGGGAAGAAGGAATTTTGGGGGGGATCTCCTCGGGAGCGGCGATTTTTGTCGCTTTGAAGGTAGCCAAGGAGCTCGGGAAAGGAAAACGGGTTGTTGCGATTCTTCCCAGCAATGGCGAACGATACCTCAGTACCCCGTTATATCAATTTGACAGCTGAGTGAACCGTAATCGGCAATTTTTCGTTAATTTCTCCCCTCTTGCGAGGGGTTTTTCTATTTAGCTTCGGATGGCCGCAAGAAATTGCGGGGAAAATAACGGCAAGCCGAGGTCCGAATGGAACGAAAGGGTTTCAGCGGATTGACTGTAACGGAAATATGGAATTTAATATAATTATCCGCAACTTGGAATCCGTACAATGAAGTGTTCAGCAATTGGGGGGAGCATAAGATGATTTTAGTTATCGATAACTATGATTCGTTCACGTACAATTTGGTTCAGTACTTGGGTGAAATCGGCGAAGAAATTGAGGTGCACCGGAATGATGAGATCGACATTGCGGAAATTGAACGGTTGAACCCCGACCACATCTTAATTTCTCCCGGTCCCTGCACACCTAATGAAGCTGGAATCAGTCTCGAATTGATCCGGCATTTCAAGGACAAGACTCCGATTTTAGGAGTATGCTTGGGACACCAGGCAATCGGCCAGGCCTTCGGAGGCAAGGTCGTCCAAGCGGCTCGTATGATGCACGGCAAAACATCGGAAATCTATCATGATGAAAAAACGATCTTTTCCGGGATTCCTTCTCCTTTTACGGCAACCCGGTATCATTCGTTGATTGTTGAGCGGGAATCGCTGCCGGATTGCCTAGAGATCAGCGCGGAAACTTCGGAAGGGGAAATCATGGCTCTTCGCCATAAAACTTACCCGGTAGAAGGGGTTCAATTTCATCCGGAATCGATCATAACGGACTATGGCATACAGATTCTCCGAAATTTTCTTTCTTCAAGCGGCCGTCGTCAGGCCGAAGTATGAAAATTGGGGTTGAACGGAGCTCTCGTTAAGAAAGTGGAAAGCCGTGGTCTCAGTGTATGATCACGGTTTTTTGCATGGAAAAATCCGCAAGGAGATGTGAAAAAGATGGACAAGATATTGGGAAAGCGCCTGCTGCGCATGGGAGAATATGAATGGGAATGGGGTAAACGGACCTGGATTATGGGAATTCTCAATGTGACCCCCGATTCTTTCTCTGATGGCGGACAATATCTTTCGGTTACATCCGCCGTGACCCATGCACGCAGAATGGTTGCGGAAGGAGCCGACATAATAGATGTCGGCGGCGAATCGACAAGGCCCGGATTCTCCGAAGTGTCATTGGAGGAAGAACTGGAGCGGGTCATTCCGGTCATCAAAGCGCTGTCGAGGGAGCTCAGTATCCCCATATCGATTGATTCATATAAAGCGGAGACGGCTCGCAGGGCTGTGGAAGCGGGGGCCCATATCATCAACGATATCTGGGGTTTCAAAAAGGATCCCGATATGGCTGCTGTAGCGGCGAAGCTCGATTGTCCCGTCATTCTGATGCACAACCGGGAGGTCGCAGAGTACGGCGATTTGCTCGGGGAAATCCGGCGGGACCTGCTGGAAAGCGTGGCATTAGCCGTCAAGGCGGGCGTCAGAGAAGAAAATATCATTCTGGACCCGGGAATCGGATTCGGCAAAAATTATGAGCATAATTTGGAGTTAATGAGGCGCCTGAGTGAAATTTCTGATCTGGGTTACCCAGTTCTGCTCGGAACGTCAAGGAAAACCTTTATCCGCAAAACACTGAATCTGCCTGCGGATGATGTGCTGGAGGGGACGGCGGCAACGACCGTCGCCGGGATCATGCAGGGCTGCGACATTGTTCGTGTGCATGATGTCGGCCCGATGAAGCGAACCGCACGAATGGCCGACGCCATGTTCAGGCGTTAAGGCATCGCGCCCTAAGTTTCGATCGCTACGAAAGGGAGGATCCCATTGGATAAGATCACTTTACAAGGGATGCGTTTTTTTGGATACCATGGCGTTTTTCCCGAAGAGAATAAGCTCGGCCAGAGGTTTGTGGTGGATCTTACATTATTTGCCGATTTAAAGCGGGCGGGAGTAAATGATGCTTTGGCCGATACGGTCAATTACGCGGAAATCCTTGAAACGACCCGAAAAGTGGTCGAAGAGGAGTCCTTCCAACTCATCGAGGCGGTGGCAGAACGTATTGCATCCTTACTCTTGGACACTTATACTAAGATAAATGAAATTACTGTAAAAGTAACCAAACCGCATCCTCCGGTGGATGCGCATTTTGATGGGGTATCTGTGGAAATCAACAGAAAGCGGGAAACGTAAATGCCAGCAGCGGAAACCGGGGAAGTCCGGCACGCATATATCGGACTAGGGTCCAATATCGGCAATCGGGAAGAGTACTTGCACCAGGCGCTGATTCAGCTTCATCAACATCCGTCCATCGAAGTGGTTCGCTGTTCCCATATCTATGAGACGGAACCCGTCGGCTACGTTGATCAAGCGTCTTTTTTGAATATGGCGGCTGAGCTGCGCACCGTTTTGTCTGCCGAACAGCTTTTGCAGGAAATGATGAATACGGAAAAACGGCTTGGAAGGACCCGCGATATTCGTTGGGGTCCAAGGACCCTTGATTTGGATATGCTTCTTTATGCTGATTCGGAATTAAATCTGCCAGGGTTGACGATTCCACATCCGAGGATGCGTGAACGCGCTTTCGTCATGATTCCTTTAAAAGACATTTATGGAAAGGATACACTTCCCGGCGGTGAATTCGTCGATGAGATATTGGAAAAACTGGGGGGAAAGGAAGAAGTCGCGCTATGGAAAAAAATCAGCTGGCTCAGCGAATTCGAGCTTTTCGCAAATTAAAAGGCTTTACACAAAGTGAACTAGCCGAGATGATGGGAGTTTCCATTGCGGTTCTCGGATCGATCGAGAGAGGGACGCGCAACGCCGACGCGAAAATTATACAAAACATTTCGGATGCGCTGGGTATCGACAAAGATGAACTAGCTAACGGTTAAGCGAAGGAGGTCCCCGATGCTGAAAATCGGCGATGTTGAACTCAAGAATCAAGTTGTGCTGGCACCGATGGCTGGAGTTTGCAATCCGGCTTTCCGATTGATTGCCAAAGAATTCGGGACGGGCCTGGTTTGCGCCGAAATGGTCAGTGACAAAGCCATCCTGCACGGAAACCACCGCACGAAGGAGATGCTTTACGTCGATGAGCGGGAAAAGCCCCTCAGCCTGCAGATCTTCGGAGGGGATAAGGAAACTTTAGTGGAAGCGGCCAAGGTGGTTGATCAAGAAACGATAGCCGATATTATCGACATTAACATGGGATGCCCGGTACCGAAAATCACCAAAAGTGACGCCGGAGCCAAATGGCTGTTGAATCCCGAAAAAATTGAAGAGATGGTATCCGCGGTGGTTGAAGCGGTGCAAAAGCCGGTAACCGTCAAAATGAGAATGGGCTGGGATTCCGAGCATATTTATGCCGCAGAGAATGCCAAAGCCGTTGAAAGAGCCGGGGGCAGCGCGGTAACCGTTCATGGGCGAACCCGCGAGCAGCTTTATACCGGAAAAGCGGACTGGCATATTATTAAGGAAGTCAAAAATGCGGTTTCGATTCCCGTCATTGGAAACGGGGATGTCGTAACGCCGGAAGACGCCAAGCGGATGCTGGATGAAACGGGCTGCGACGGGGTGATGATCGGCCGCGGCGCGTTGGGCAATCCGTGGATGTTGTATCGAACCGTCGAGTATTTGACGACAGGGACATTGCTCCCCGAACCGGATCCGGCCGAAAAAATCCGGATTGCCATTCTCCATATGGACCGTCTTGTCGCTTTGAAGGGCGAGCATGTGGCCGTAAAGGAAATGCGCAGGCATCTGGCTTGGTATTTGAAAGGCCTGCCCGGTGCGGCAAAGGTAAAGGACATCATCATGGAGGAAACATCCAGAGACGCCATGGAGAGAATCCTTACCGATTATTTGGATTCTTTGGAGCAGAGAAGCTTGGCGTTTGGTTGGACTGATGGTTAATTGACATTTATCCAGCCATGAAATATAATCAGGCAATAAGATAAGCATAGTAATAATAGCAGTTTTATCCATATGCTGGAAGCTGTTGTGCGGTGTTGTCCGCATCAATACAGACATATATATTGTTAGGAAAGAACCCGCTTCTGGTTGATCCCCGATAGGTCGTACAGATTGGGTTCAAATCATTCTTTAAACAGCGCTGAAGCTGTGTGTGGAATGAAAACTTTAGCGACGGGAGTAGTTGGGTATGTCTGAAAAAGAAGTGATTCTTACACAAGACGGTTTGAAAAAGTTGGAGGAAGAGCTCGAGCATCTGAAATCGGTCAAACGAAGAGAAGTCGCGGAAAGAATCAAGATTGCCATCGGATATGGAGATATCAGCGAAAACTCCGAATATGAAGACGCCAAGAATGAACAGGCATTTATTGAAGGCAGAATCATCACGCTGGAAAAAATGCTGCGCAACGCCCGAATCATCAACAATGATGAAATCGAAACGGATTCCGTCAGCATCGGCTCGACGGTCTTGATCAAAGATCTGGAATTCGGAGATGAATTGGAGTATACTATTGTGGGTACCGCGGAATCGGATCCGTCCCAGAATAAGATTTCCAATGAAAGCCCGGTAGGGAAGGCAATTCTTGGTAAGAAGAAAGGTTCGGTAGTTGACGTTAATGTACCGGTGGGTATTATTCAATATAAGATTATAGATATCAAGAAGTAATGAATTTCCGCTTGCAGGATGAATAATAGCCAGCTTTCAGGGCTGCTTTGTCCCTGAGACCGAATTGTTGAACCCAATCCAGCCAGCCTTGACATAGTAATCGCAGCATCGCATCACAGTGCCTTGATGACGCGGTTTTGCTTTTCGGAAAAGCCTCGAAAGAGGTTTTTTTACCGCATAGGAATGTACAAATTTCCGGGTCTCCGGAAAGGCAAATTCTTATTGGCATGAAGAACTACCTTTAAACGCGGTCCGGCTGCTTAGAGTGACTTCGATAGAAGTTTTTCTTATCTTAACGGCGGGAGATGAATTTTTTGAATCAGGTTACAGAAATAAACGATTTGCTGGCGGTTCGCCGGAATAAATTGGATGAACTGCGCCGGATGGGAATCGATCCATTCGGCAAAAAATATGAACGTACGCATACGGCGAAAGAAATCATGGATGCGTATGACGGCAAAACCAAAGAAGAGCTTGACGAATTGAAGGTGCCCGTTCGCATTGCCGGCCGCATCATGCAGAAAAGAGAAATGGGCAAAGCGGGTTTTGCGCATATTCAAGACATCAGCGGAAAAATTCAAGTATACATTCGCCAGGATACCGTCGGGGATGTTAAGTACGAGGCCTACAACCTGTTGGATATCGGAGATATAATCGGGCTGGAGGGGACGGTTTTTAAAACCAAAACCGGGGAAACCTCCGTCAAGGTGAATGATTTGGAGGTTCTCACCAAGTCGCTTTATCCGCTGCCTGAGAAGTTTCACGGGCTTAAGGACGTTGAGACGCGCTACCGTCAAAGATATGTCGATTTAATCATGAATCCTGATGTCCGGGAAACCTTTATTGCGCGTTCGAAAATCATTCAATCGATTCGCAGGTATTTGGATTCGCGGGGATATCTGGAGGTCGAAACGCCGACCATGCATACCATTCCCGGAGGAGCTTCGGCCAGGCCGTTCATCACGCATCATAATGCTTTGGATATGCAACTCTACATGCGGATCGCCATCGAGTTGCACTTGAAGCGTTTGATCGTGGGCGGATTGGACAAGGTTTATGAAATCGGCAGAGTCTATCGCAACGAGGGAATATCGACTCGGCATAACCCTGAATTTACCATGATTGAGTTGTATGAAGCGTATGCCGATTTCCAAGATATCATGGAATTGACCGAGAATTTGATTGTGAATGCGGCGCAAGAAGTCTTGGGAACAACCGAAATTACCTATCAGGGGAAATCCGTAAGCTTGGCCAAACCGTGGAAACGGATTTCGATGGTGGAAGCAATCAAAGAGGTAGTCGGGATTGATTTCAGTCAAGCGATGTCGGATGAAGAAGCCCATCAGCTTGCCAAGAAGCATAAGGTGCCGGTAGAACCGAATATGACATTCGGACATATCGTCAACCAGTTCTTTGAAACCTTCGTGGAGGAGACCTTGATTGAACCCACATTTGTATTCGGCCATCCCGTGGCGATTTCTCCGCTGGCCAAGAAAAATGAGCAGGACAGCCGTTTTACGGACAGGTTTGAGCTGTTTATTGTAGCCCGCGAGCATGCGAATGCGTTCACGGAGTTGAATGATCCGATCGATCAGCGGGAAAGGTTCGAAGCTCAGCTGAAAGAGCGTGAGCTAGGCAATGATGAAGCGCACATGATGGACGATGATTTCATTCGGGCGCTTGAATACGGCTTGCCGCCAACAGGCGGATTGGGCATCGGGATCGATCGCTTGGTCATGCTTCTCACCGATTCTCCGTCGATCCGGGACGTGCTGCTGTTCCCGTTAATGCGGGAGCGCTCCGGGGAATAAAGCTAACGATTCCTTGGCTGCCGCGGATCGAAGCTGTTTGATGGGGACTTCTGAAATTCCGCTGGCTTTTTGTAAAGATGTTTTTGGGGTGAATAACGGAATTATTTTTCCGTTATTTTTCTTTTATATTTTAAACATAAGAAGTTAACGGCACAAAATTCCCTTATTTGAATGTAATAATGATATATGCCTGCAAAAGTTAAGCTTTGCCGCGGAATATTTTTTCATGATTGGAACGCATTAAGCTCTTGCATTCATTAGTTGAAGTATGATACATTATCTTTCGCCGCTAAAAAAGCGGAGATGCCGTCGGAAGCAAGGCGATGGCGAGCGGCAATGGCAAAAAAAAGTACTTGATTCGAAACGGCAAGATGTGATATATTAATCAAGTCGCCGTTCGGAAGAACATCGGCTGAGCGAGAGCTCGAAAGCGGCGCTTGAGGATGCGTGAAGACGGTCGGAAAGCGAAGCGGGGCGCGGTGTTTCGGAAGAGATGACAAGTGCGATGCTTGTTCCTTGAAAACTGAACAACGAGTAAGAATGGACAACAACGATTGAAATGAGCTAGAGGCTCTGCAATAAAAGCGGATCGTTAGGGACGCACTTTTATGGAGAGTTTGATCCTGGCTCAGGACGAACGCTGGCGGCGTGCCTAATACATGCAAGTCGAGCGGAGCTGTGAGAGAGCTTGCTCTTGAGCAGC
>NZ_JAYJLD010000032.1 GCF_035282765.1 Ferviditalea candida
GTGCAGACTACATTCTCCACCAGTACCTCTCAAATTGTCAAAGTTGAAATCATGAGAATAAGCGAGAAAACAGGCGAAAACATTACTTTATAGTGGGAGAAGGATAAGCCATGAACAACCGACAACAGAAACGGGTCATCATTGCCTCCATCGCCGGAGGGCTGACGGTGCTCCTGTTTGCGTTTGGACTTGTGTTGTATTTTCAGGCGAAGCAAGCCAGCTTTGAGAAACAGCTCCGAAACGAATACGAAATGAAGATCAAGGAACGGGAGACAATGGAACAAGCCGCTAAAACAAGAGTCTTGGTAGCCAATCGAAGCATCCCTTCCGGCACAACGCTTCAGGAGGGGGATGTGAAGGCGGTGGAGGTATCGACCGCCCAAGCAGCGTCCGGCAGTCTCAAGGAGCCGAGCGCGGTTGTCGGCAAAATCGCAAAAATCGATTTACAGCCGAACATGCCGCTTTCGGCTTCTATGCTGTTTGAAGACAAGCCTCTTGCCAAGGATATTCGGATGCAGGAATTTAACGTCATCCAGCTCCCGACGAACCTGCAAAAAGGGCAGTTTGTCGATGTGCGGATCAACTTCCCGACCGGCGAGGACTTCATTGTTCTTGCCAAAAAGAAGGTCCGGGAGCTATCCGGCACGATCGTATGGTACGAAATGAACGAAGCCGAAATTTTGCGGGCTTCCAGCGCCATTATCGACGCTTATTTGCAAGGAGCCAAGCTGTATGCGCTCACGTATGTCGATCCGGGCATGCAGGAAGGGGCTGTGGCCAATTATCCGTCCAACCCGAAGGTGCTCGACTTGATGGAACGAGACCCGAACCTGTTGGAAGAAGCGAAGAATACACTTGCCCGCCAACTCCGGGTAACCTTGGACAATAACCTGAAAGCGATGAGCGACACTGACAAAATGCGGGTTGCCAGCGGCAGTGTGACCGTTCAGCAGCTGCAAAACGAGCGCGTCACGACTCAGCAAAACAATGCGTTCCGGCAGCAAATCCTTCAGCAGCAAGCTCAACAACCGGCTGGCGCACAAACCGTTCCGACAGAACAGATGAAATCCAATTCGACAGCTGCTTCACCGCAGACGAGCGCGCCTTCCCCAGCCGAACCTGCACAAGCCACTGCTTTACCGGAAACGGCAAGGGACACATCGGCCCCGGTTTCGACGGGGAAGCCGAAGGACAGCAACGAGCCGCCAAAGACGAACCGGCTTGAAGATGTATTTAATCAATCGAATGCAGGCGGTTAAGGAAAGGAGGACGACATGAAACAGATCGTTTTTTTCGGCGCGCCGGATAAAAGTCATTTGCTGCTTGTGCTCGGCAAGCTGCTCACTGCGTCGGGACTTAAAGTGTTGCTCGTCGATTCGACAATCGCGCAGTCCGTGCAAGCTTATCTCCCGGAGTCGGAGGAACGGCCGGGCGCTTTCGTGACCGAGTTTGAAGGAATGGACGTCGCCGGAGGGTTTATTACGCACGGTCAGTTGGATCGCTATTTGAAGCAAACGGATGGCAACTGGCTACGTTACGACATAATGCTCATCGATACGGATCATACCGAGTTTGTCAAAGGCCGGGAGCTGCCAACGTTTGCGCATCGCGTCTGGTGCAGCAGCTTGGAAAAGCTGGCCGTGCAAAAAAACGCGGAATTGATGCAACGGCTGTGTCTGGCAGAATCAGCCGCGCAGCCGCTGGCATTTTTCAAGCTGGTATATCCGTATGTTCAGACGACGATGAGAGAAGATTACTTCGACTCCTTCCATGTATCTGTTGCGGTTCGTTGGCAGGAGCCGGTATTCCGCATCCCCCTGGATGACCGGGACGTATCGGCAAAAATCAATAATCAGCACCACAGCCGCATCGACGTGAACAAGTTGTCCGGATCGTACATCCGAACCGCGTTATCCTTGGCGAAAACGCTGTTTGATTGGGACGAACGCACTGTCAAAACGGCGTGGAAGCAGGCAAGGAGGGATCGCCGTGGGACATAACGTTGTTTTCTGGAGTCCGGCGCCGGGGCAAACGGGCAACACGACCAACCTTATTGCAGTCGCCGCGTTGCTTGGTCTCGAGTATTCCTCCCGCTTGCTTTTGCTCGGTCATTTGCAAAGCCGCCGCACGCCAATGGAGCAGGCGTTTATGAAGCGGCGAATGAAAGGCGAAGACGAAATCGTTTTTGCCGCCGACACCGGCATTGACGCATTGGCCAGGCTTGCAATTAACCGCAAGCTTACGCCGGAGCTGATCCGAGATTACACTTTACCGATACTCAAGGACCGGCTCGACCTGCTGCCCGGTTCGAACAAGGCGGACAAAACCTTTATCCTTGCGTTGAAAGACGCGATAGAGCCGCTGCTCGATACGGCAAAGAGATACTACGACCTGACAATGATCGACGGAGGGAGCGGGACCGGGTCCGGGTGGACGCAGGCGCTCCTGCAAAATGCGGATCTCGTGGTTGTCAGTCTCAACCAAAACCGCTTCGTGTTGGAGCGGTTTTTTCAGCATCAGGAGGAACTGCTGAAGGACAAAAAGACGCTTCTTGTTTTGGGGCAGTATGACCGGCATTCCGGGCTAACCGCGAGAAATATCGCACGGAAGCATAAGACGAGTATCCCGATCTATCCGGTTCCGCATCAGGCGTGCTTTATGGACGCTTCGCAGGAGGGCCGGGCGGTAGACTTTCTATTCCGCAACCGCAGCGTGCCGCGCGATCACGAGCACTATTTCTTTATGCAGAGTGTGCGGTCTCTTGCTCAGGCGATCATCGAACACGTCGGATTAAACAAACCATTTTTTGGCGGGAAGGGGGTGTAGCGGGTGCTTGTTTGGATCAACGGATTCATGATCGTTTTATTGCTTGGCCTGGCCGCCGCGCTGATCTATTTCCGGATGAGCGGAAGCAAGGCGGAGAAGCCGCCGGAGGAGCGCGCCTATACCATCGAAGCGATGACCGGATATGTGAAACAGGCGTTGCACGATCTGACGAGCAGCAACTTGTATGACCTCGGCTTGTCCGAAGAGGAGTTCCGCCGCCGGAAAAACAAGCGGGCGGAACTGAAGAAGGCGCTGCGAGGCTGCACCTCCGGGGATTTGCGGGACAAGACGTATGTGAAGCAGTTTTTGGCCGATTTGCTGGTGCAGAACTACAAGCTGGATGAAACGAACATCAACCGACTCATCCCATTCGACGATCTGTACGAGCTTTCGCCGCAGGACCAGTTCGAAATTTTGCTGCACCTGTACAAGAAGCGGCACCGCTACGATGCGCTCAGCGAGCTGATTTGCAAGTATGAACTGGATCGTCCCAAGTTCGGCATTGAGGACGGTCAAATCGAATCGTACCGGATTACGGCCGAGGAAATCCACGATATCTACAAGAAGGAAGCAAGGCGGCTGCATTTCGAGGACAAGCTGCAAATCGTCGTGCAGCGCATTTATCAAACGTACAAGGGTTTTAGCGTTGTAGACGAAATCCGGGATATGAAAATCGACGGCGTGTCGGGCGGCGTTTCCGGCTTACCTCAATCCGTGTGGGAAGGAGAATGGGAATTCCAGGCCGATTCGCTGCTGCGCGAAGTGCCGAAGTCCCACGATAGCGTCTGGATTTTCTATAAAGGGAAATCCATTCATTTAAGCTTCCTCTCCTTCGGCTCGGAGCAAGAACTAAAGCGCGTGTGCCAGAACGTGTACAAGTACAACTATCCCGGCCAATTGTCGGAAGCGAATGGCTTCAAGGTGAACGAGATGGCCGACGGCTCCCGCGTCGTTGTGCTGCGCCCCCGATTTTCGGAATCGTGGGCTTTTTTTGTGCGCAAATTCGATGTGCAAAGCGCCACGCTGGAGCAACTCATTAAGGATGAAAATGCTGGGCTTCCGATCAGCCTGATCACTTATCTCGTCAAGGGCGCGCGGATCACCGCGATCACCGGCGCGCAGGGGAGCGGGAAGACGACGCTGCTCATGGCGATGGTCAAATTCATTTCCGCCACGTTTACGATCCGGGTGCAGGAGATGAGCTTCGAGCTTCATTTGCGGAAAATTTACAAGGACCGCAATATTCTCAGCTTCCGCGAGACGGAAACGATTTCCGGACAGGACGGGCTCGACATCCAGAAAAAGACGGACGGCACGGTGAACATTCTCGGCGAGGTGGCGACCGATCCGGTCGCGGCGTGGATGATCCAGATGGCGCAGGTCGCATCGCTGTTCACGCTCTTTACCCACCATGCCAAAACGTTCCGCGATCTCGTGTTTTCGCTGCGAAATTCGCTGTTGAAAACCGGCGTGTTCACGAACGAAAAGATAGCTGAGCAGCAGGTGATCAGCGTCGTCAACTTTGATATTCATCTGAAACGCGACAGTGACGGGCGCCGCTATATCGAGCGGATTACGGAGTGCGTGCCGCTTGATCAGGAGTTGGATTATCCTGACCAATACCGGCAGTGCGAAAAGCTGGAAGACAAGATGGCTGCGTTTATGGAAACGGCGGTCGAATATTTCCGTCGTTCCACTGACCGAAAGCTGTACGAAGCGCGGAATGTAGTCGAATTCCGGGACGGAAAGTATGTGGCCCTCCATCCGATATCCGAACAAAACGTGCGAGAGATGCGCGAACATATGCCGGAAGCGGACCGCGAGGCATTTGCAGCGTTCCTGACCGCGAACTGGGGTGAGCCGAATGGAGCTTAAAGTGCTGCTGTCGCTCGTCCTTGGCGGGGCGGTTGTGCTTTTCCTTGCTGCCGTCCTGTTGTTCAAATGGCTGTCCCGCAAAAATACCGGAGCAGGCTCCATGCGGGAATACGAGGAACTGCGGCTTCCCGGCAAACCGACGAACAAGCATGCCGTTCACAGCCTCTTGCAACAATTGTATATCGCATGTGAACGGATTCCGCTGCTTCGCGCGTACCTGATCGCGATTCGCAAACGGCTGTCTTTGCTTGCGCCGTATGACGAATGGAAGCTGCGGCTGGAGGCGATCAAGATTGCGCTTGCGGCATGGAGCATATTGGCAGTCGCCGCGATTCCGCTATTCCTGTTTGTCCGCGATCCGATGACGCTGCTCATGTTTGCCATTGGCGCTTGGGCGCTTCACGGCATGGTCGCGGACGCGTTCGTTCATCGTTTGGAAAACCGGCTGCTCCGCCAGCTTCGTCACTTCATGGCCGATGTGCGGCATCACTATCATCGGCATGGGATGGTGGAGGAAGCGATCTACGATGCGGCGGAATCCGCTCCGCACGAAATGACGCTGCACGGACAGGAACTGTATGACGTTCTTACAGCCAGTCATCCGGAAGAGAGGCTGGAACAATATTACGAGGTTGCGCCGAATCGCTTTCTTAAAGGACTTGCCGGCATATCGCATCTGGTCAAGGAGTACGGCGACAAGACATTGCAGAACGGATCGCTATACTTAAAAGCGCTCGGGAAGCTGACGACCGAACTAAATCTGGACATTCTGCGCCGGGAAAAGCTTAGCTTTTTGCTGCAAGGGCTGACGGCAATCGCGCTGATCCCAGTTTTGTTCACCAAGCCGATCGAAAGCTGGGCGCGAAACTACTTCCCGTCGATGGACGATTTTTACAACGGCAAACTAGGCTGGATTACCAAATTAGTCATTCTGTTTGTCATCTTCGGCTCTTATGTGTTGCTTCGCAGCATGCGGGAGTTGGATGGCGAACAAAATACTAGGCGGCGCAAGCCGTGGGAACAACAGGTCTACGAACTTCGTTGGGTACGCTGGGTCATCGACCGGATCGCGCCGGAATCCGGCGCGAGGGAGGTAGCCCGCAGTGCAATGCTGCTGAAAGAAACGAACTCGCCGCTCCGTTTGGAGTGGTTTTTTGTGCAACGGGCGACGGCCAGTGTACTCGCATTTCTGCTTGTACTCGGACTGTTTGTCACGCTTCATGTGGTGACGAAATACCAGCTTCTTTATGCGCCGGTCAAGCCGGAAACGATGTTCGGCCGCCTGTCGCCGCAGGAAGAAGCGAAAGGCAAGGAAGCGGCGGCGCTTGACCGCAGGGTTATGTCGGATGTGAAGGGGGTGAAAACCAAACTCTCGGAAACGATATTGGCCGAGCTGCGAAAAGACCCGCAGCTTGCGCGAAGCGATGCCCAGCTTCGCGCCGCAGCAGGGCGCATCTTAAGCAAAATGGATGGGCTTAGCCATGAGTATCTGAAATGGTGGGAGGCGATGGCGGCTCTATTGATCGGATGGGGCGGTTACTATGCGCCTGTCGGCGTCCTGTTGTTCCGGAGGAAAATGCGGCAGATGGAGATGAAGCACGAGGTGGACCAGTTCCATTCGGTGATCGCCATGCTGTCCGAAATGGACCGGATGTCGGTGGAGCATGTGCTGGAGTGGATGGAACGCTTCGCGTCTATTTTCAAAACGCCGATTCAGTATTGCTTGCTCCACTACGAGCATGGGGCCGAGCGGGCGCTGGAAGAACTGAAGGAGGAAGCGCCGTTTCTGCCATTTGTCCGTACGGTGGAGAAGCTGCAGCTCGCGGTGGAGAAAATTCCGATCCGGCAAGCATTCGATGATTTGGAATCCGAGCAAGCTTTTGCGCAAGAGCAGCGCAAGCAGGATTATGAACGGCTGATTGAAACGAAAGCGGGATGGGGCAAGCTGATCGGCTTCGCGCCGATGATGTCCCTTATTTTTGGGTATCTGGTCTTTCCGCTCGTCTACGTCAGCTTGAATCAAATGTCGGTGTATTACGAGCAGATTCAGCGGATCCAGTAAGCTTTGATTTTCGTAGCCTTGATTTATAGAAGGCTTATTTGTGCTTTCAAATAAAGCACGATCACAATCCACTTTAAAAGGAGAGAAATTCCCATGTCCAACGCGCAAAAAGCACTTGTTATGGCCGCAGGCATTTTCCTCGCTATCGCCCTTATTACGCTGGCAGTTGTATTGTTTGTATCCGCCCAAGATTCGACCAAAGCGGCGCAAAGCAATTTCAGCAACATTCAAACGGAGCTGTCCCAAACGGCGTTCACCGTTTACGACAATACGCTCGTATCCGGAAGCCAAGTCGTCAACGCGCTGCGCAAGTTCAACGATCAGGATCAATTCGGCATTCAGGTTGTGACAGGGAAAAATCCGGCTGGACAATGGTACGGCAAGGTAATCAATACGGGCGTTCCGATGGATAGCATCACGTACGGTTCAGTGGTCGGTCCTGCGCCCGGCCGGCTCGATCATACGATGGATGAAGCCAACGTCAACTATGTGAATCCGAGCGGCAAGTTCCGGGCGCAGCTGGTGAAGGACAGCAGCAACGTCATTCGCGGCATTGTGTTCCGTCAGCAGTAAGGCTTCAGTAGTAAGGACATCGCGGCAAATCAAAAAGCAGCAGCCCTCCCAGCGGGGGGCTTGCTGTAAAGAAAGGAGGACATGCCGGTGAGCCATTCCGTTCGTACGATGATCGATATGAGCTTCGCATGTCTAGTTTTTGTGCTGGCAGTCACGACCGGGTTGCTGCTGTTTCAAAGCGGAGCAGCAGCGCTGGAAACGGCTTATTTATCGGGAAAAGCGCAGGATCGCAGCGTACATCCGACGCTCGCTCCGGTTGCGGGGGACGGAAGCGTTTCCGGTGCGGAAGTGTTGCAGTCCTTGGCGTTGATCAACGAGATCGGCGTTGAAATCGTTGTGGATAGCAGAGTATACCCCCTAACCACGGAACGAGAGCAAATTGCGTCTTCCGGAATCCAACTTCAAGGGCGTTATTCGCCTTCCTATCATCGCGGTCCTGGCGGACAATTGCAAAGAATTGTCTTTGCTTCGGTAGGGGGTGTGTGATGAACAGTATTTCCAAGGTATTTGCCATACTCATTGCCATACTGCTCCTGTACGTCTTCCCGATTTCCGCTGCGTTCGATCAGCAGGATGACGTGTCGGAGCTGGTTGTATTGCGGGCAACGGCGTCGTTTGTCGATGCGGTCAGGGACAAGGGATATATCTCCCCAACGATGTACAACGATTTCTTTCAGGCGATCCATGCGACGGGCAACACATTCGATGTGCAGATGGAACACGGGCAAAAGCGTTATATCCCGGTATACGATGATCCGGCGCGTCCAGAGACGTTCAGAGGGGAGTACGCCGTTCATTATGACATGTTTTACAATGCGCAAATTATGCCGGTGATGTTCCCGAATAGCACGGCTGGCAAGGACGATGCATCGCGCCGCTACAAATTACATGCCGGGGATACATTTTATGTTGTGGTGAAGAACAATAACCGGACGAACGGTACGATCCTGCACGATTTTTTGAACAACGCCAGCAGCCCGAATGAAAAAATCTTCATCCCCTACGGAGGCGTTGTACGTAATGAAGATGATTAATTGGGCGATTGTAGGGATATTGATTCTGCTTCCGTTTTATGTGATCAACCGGATTGATACCGAGACGCAGCGCCGGATGTTGGTGACGGAGCTGCGCTACGATGCCGCGCTCGATACGGCGGTCGACGATGCTGCGCGGGCGCTCTTGAACAATGCCAACCAGCGACAGGAAGCCCGATATGAATCGGCTAAGCGGGTGCGAGTGAACAAGGAAGAAGCGGTTGATACGTTTTATCGGACGCTGTACATGAACTTCGGCATAGCAGAAGATTCGATTGCACAAGGCGTGTTAAATCGCTACATTCCGGCTCTGATCGTCATTGGTTACGATGGTTTCTGGGTGAACGCCGAGGAAGAGGTTACGAACGCTGCCGGAGAAACGGAAATTCGTCCTGTATGGGGGCCGAAAAAGCCGTACGCCTATGCCGATACGCAAGGGAACAGCTTCTCCTTCACATTGGACGACTACGTGATGGCGTATGAAGCAAGCAGCCGGATATGGCGGGAGGGCTTCCGCCCGGAAATCCAATCGGCGACTGCGATTCCGCTCTTGCGGGATGCGGAACTGTTTGAACAGGTGCGGCGCAGCGCGATCGTCAACGCCATCGAAAATGAACTGGCATTCCGGATCAACCGGCATAACCAGTATGCTTCGCGATACGGCGTTTCCTACACCTTTACGCTGCCGACAATCAGCGCCGAAGAATGGAACAACACGATTAACGACATCGGCGTCATGGCGTTCGTGCAAGGCATTCCAATGGGAAGCAAGACGTATAACAACTATGCATTGGGCGGAAGTCGGGTGTTGAAAAAGCCGATAATCATCGGAGCGGTGAAAGACGGGAGGAAGGTGTATTACCGCAGCATCTGCAATTATCCCTATCCGGTGGAAGAGACGTTTGCCAGCGAAAAAGCGGCGGCGCAAAAAGGATATATGCCGCTAAACTGCAGCAACAATCCTTGACCCGAAAGTCGTTGCTTAAGGAGTGGACAGGTTGGCGCAGGGATTATATGATGGAGACATAACGTCGTTTTCTTCCTGATATTCTCAATTTTTATCGAAAAAAAGGAGTGAACCGAACGTGAAAAAATGGGTAAGCGCCAGTCTGTCGCTGGCGATGTTTTTTGGTCTTGCGACTGGCATCTCCAGCGCGCAGGCTAAAACGCCGGCGTTTGTCAGCGTCGTCATGGATGGGGAAAAGATCTGGTTTCCCGATGCCCAAGCATTCGTTGATGAAAACAGCCGTACGCTCGTCCCGGTGCGCTTTGTCGCCGAAAAGATGAACGCCAAGGTGGGGTGGGAAGCGGAGACAATGACGGTGCCGATTGAGCGGGGCGACCAGCGCATCCTGCTGACGATTGGCGAGAGCACAGCGATGGTCAATGGGAAAGAGGAGACCTTTGATACGAAGGCTATTATAAGCGGAGGCAGAACATTTGTCCCGCTGCGATTTGTCAGCGAGGTGCTGGGCGCGACGGTGAAGTGGGATGATGCCGCTTCGACCGCATTGATCTCAACTAGAGAAGGTGCGGAGGCGAAGTACGATCAATGGGGCCGCTTGATCCGTACAATCGACCTGCCAAAGAATGCGAAGGATTACCCGTATATTTTGGCAGATGTGCCAAACGAGATGTATGAGATGAAGTATCCACATTCTCACCCGGATCCGACGGAAAGAAAAGTTTCTTCCGAATTGTACTCGACCATACCTGAGTTCAAGAAAGAAAATGTTGATATTTGGATGTCGCGCCTAAAAGCATTTGGGGCAGTTTGGCTGAATGCGGATTATCAAACGATTGATTACAATTGGGCAGACGAATTGTTTGCGAACAAAGTCCAATTGAATGGAAGTGAACTGAAGTATATAAAGCGATACGTAGACTGGGTCAAGGAGAACCATATACAGATGGAAGGTTATCTTGATCCGGAACCATCGATGATTTATGACGATGGGTTTGGCGGTTATCACGTACGTTCAAAGTTTAGAATTAAATTTGATGCATTTACGAATAATGAAAGGCTTATATACGATACTTGGTTTCCCAACGACGTCGCGTTTGAGAAGGGCGTTTGGTATGAAGGTTATACCGACATATACTTATCTACAAATGTAGGTGGTAATTGGGGTAGAACATTAAAGGTTGACCCTCAAGCAAGTCTGTTTCGAAATTACCTCATGAAAAAGGCAGGGTAAAACAATGAGCAGACAATTAAAAAAATTTGTAAGCATGCTGCTGGCATGCTTTTTTTTATTGAATTTTCTTTCCTTAGTTGTTCATGCGGAGGTGCCAGCAGTCAGAATAAAAGAAGGGAAAATCAAGTTCGATGTGACTAGCACTGCAGCCACATCAGGAATCAAATATAAAACCATTGGTTGGACGATCCGCAGGGACGACATTTGTTACAATAATTCAAGCGGTAAACATTGCGATCCGACAGGCGAAGGTTCAGCGCCTATTGATGGGCTGACGCAAATCGATCAATACCCTGATCCGCCCATTCCAGGCCAACCGTTAACTACCTCATTTGAAATTCCGGAAGCTACTGTTACCCAAGCGCTGACCGATAACGGCATGGAAGGCATCAAACAAAACGATCAGATCTATTTGTACGCGATCATGATTGTGACGAAAAACGGCAGTCAGATCGGTGGGCCGTACTATACGTTGGATCAGATTAAAAGGGCCCAGTCCTGGGCGCATCCTGACGACTTGGACGATTACTACGGCATTCCGGTCTCATACGACAGCCCGGATTTTCCAGTCGATATCGTTTGCATGACGGAGGAAGGAACAGCCATCTCCGACTCGAGTTGCTCCTTCCATAAAGGGGACTACAAGGCCGGGGAAGAAATCGAGCACACATTCAACCAGCAGATTACGTTCGAAGGCAAAACTTACGAGATTGTTCGTTCTTACATCGTGTCCAAAAACAATCCCGACGACCAAAAATTTGTTCAGGAAAAAGACGATGCCAATCTGCTTAATCGGCATATCAGCGTGTATTTGAGCGGGGCCGATATTGTTGCGGTATACAAGGAACAGGACAATCCTGTGAAAGCCATTTACCAAATGGAAGACGGAACAAAGCTCAAGGAAACGGATAAAGGCAAAATTGCTACAGGAGCGGAAGCAACCCATACGTTTGAAGAGCAAATTACGGCGAGCGGACAAGCCTATGAAATTATCCGCTCTTACATTATCAACAACGACAAACCGGATGAAAAACAATTCATTCAGGAAAAAGACGATCCAAAGCTGCTGGAACGCACTATTACCGTGGCAGCAGGCGGCTCCAATTTCGTCGGCATTTACAAAATCCCCTCCTCGGTCACCGTCGCTTCCCGCATTCAAGCGCCAACGGAAGTAAGCGCGGCGACGACCGAAGTGAATGGGGATTTTATTTTTGAAGCCAAAGCGCTCAAAAACCTCCAATCCTATGAGATTACATCGATGAAAAACGCTTCCCTCGTTCAAACGGGCGACAAGACCGGAACTCTTAGCGGAACATCGGACAGCAAAACGATCCCGATTAAAATCCCGTTTGCTTCAGGATCAAGCGTGACGGTGCAGATTACGGTCGTTGTCAAAGATGTTGAGGGCAATTCTGGCGATTCGACTGCCGACCACACAGTAACCAAAAATACCGGCGGCGGAGGCGGAAGCGTTCAAGGCTGTACCGCGCCAAGCAAGGGAAACGTACAACGCGCGCAGGCGATGGATCCGGCTGCAACGGGTGTCATTAAAGCCGACCAGCGGGGAGCAGAACAGTTCGACGTGTTGAAGGGAATCCCGACCTCGGAGAGCCTTTATGTCAACGCTACTTCCAAAAGCTATCTGTACCAGAATGAATTTGCGGAAATGTCCGGCACTTGCACTTACCCGATCAAGGTGAGCAGAACGTATACGCTGACCTGGACAGTGAAGCGTTCCGGACCGAACGGGACCACTATCTCCGTGCCGCGTTCGGCTACGCAGACGGTGACCAAGGACTACGCCATTGAGAGAAAGTATGCTTACTGGCAAATCGATAATCTGGAAGTATACGGGATCAAGCAGGCGATCTTCAAGAACTATGCGCTGCCCTCCGGAACCGTCACCATTAAGCCCGGAGGTTATTCAGCGCCAACTGTAACCGCACAAAATTCGGATGACCTGTCATCCCACATCACGCACCCAACGTACTCGAATGTAACGTTGCCGGGTAAAACGATTTCCGGCGGTTCCAGCCGGCCGTCAGTACCGAATGAAGACTGGAAGGGCGAAGCGGAAAAAGCAATCGGAAAAATTAAGGTAAAAAATGACTCTGTCGACTTTAACGGCGTTACCGTCATGGACAACCGGACAGTTGAGGAAAAAGCGCCTTCCCCTGGCCAAATTCCAGATCCTGATGAAATCGGTCGCGATGTGCTGTACGAGAAAGGATATAGGATCGACAAAGGAAAAACGAACAAATCCAATACGCCAGGTACCGGAACAATCGCATTCTTCCTTGTTAAAGGTATAAAGGGTGGAGCGGACGCATCGTATCCGATCAACGGGATCAACACCGTGACCGTGCATACGCCGGTTGTCAACTATGCCTCCGTTTCGGATGACAAGGCGCATAACCAGAAGACGGAGCCGATAGAGGGGCGATCGGCGCTCATTTTGGATCGGCCATTTACCGTAACCGTACCTACCAGCGGACAGCACCGGGAAATTTCAGGCTACGGCAATCGGGATTATGCGAAGTACACGAAAGACAAGCAAGTCTGGTTCCCGTTTGACGTATATAGCGGCGACAAGTCGACATTCATCCCGAAAGAAACGTGGACGTCGATTCCGGTCGGACAGGAACGAACAACGTTCTTCCTGCCGGTGTGGGTCGACGAAGGCAACTATGACGTACTGTTCCGCACCTTTGCGGAAAACAGCCCTTCGACTTCATTTGGCACACAAATGAACGCGAATCTGGAGGTGAGCAATCACGTCGCCACGCAGGTCGTTCCGGTAGAAGTCATTGGCCGCCTCTATGATTTCCGCATCACCGACATCGCCGATTATAACTGGGAGACGGTGTTCCGGACGCAAAAGGGGAGCGCCGCGCCAACCGGAAATGCCTACTGGATCGGAATGAATGGGATCGATGGCGAGGCGAGGGGAAACCAGTCTCCATTCGTGCTGCCGGTTCGGCAGGGCAGTCATCCGGAGGCCGGGAAGAAAAACGTAGCCGTGAAAACGGGGTATCACATCAGTGCGACACGTTACTCTATAAGTGCTTAATAGCATGAAAAGAGTGGGCTCCCAAATGGGAGCAACAACTGATTATTCGAAGGAAGGAATGACAGCCTTCATGTTGGCTTAAACTTCCTATCTAATACTCCTACAAGCGAAAACAAGTGATAGCTTGTTTTTGTTTGAAGCTAGGTGAAGTCGGCTGAATCGAGTCTAAGTCACTCCAAAAAGTGATAGGGCTTGAGATAGGTCGGGATGCTGAAAAGCGCGTCATGGTGAGAATGTTACACAAAGTAACTGACGAAGCGGCGAATGTACGGGTCTAGAGGTATAACAATCCGAAAGGGTTGTGCTGCAATAGCAGCGTAAACTACCGAAAAGTAAGATTTGAAGTTATGAAATTCGGGATACCTAACAATGAGGGTATAAAGTTTACAGGCTCATAGTCGCCACCTAAAACGCGCATGGATAGCTAGAATAATCGGAACGTGGAAAGCAAGGGACATTCAAACAACAAATCGTTGTTAAACCTCTATCAAGGGAATGGTTCATGGCAACATGATTTACTCTTGTGAGAGTAGGGGCACAGTACCAATGAAAGAATGGAAACATTCTGGAGGGATAGCCCCAAGCCTTATAAATCTAATTGTAAAATTACTCAAGTTGCAGATGATCGGTCTGGTAAGAATGTGGGAAACAACTTGTAAGGAGTTGTCCACAATCATCACATATTTGCGGTACGCTGAATATTACGGGATGCAATCCACCTTTGATGCTCTTTACCAGAAAAGTAAAGAGGGAAGATCGTTCGATAGGCTATACGACCTTATTACATCGGAAAGTAACATACTCCTAGCCTATCGAATGATTAAAAGCAACAAAGGCTCGAAGACTCAAGGCACTGATCAATTTAACATTGATGACTTCAAAAGCTACAGCCAGAATGAATTCATCAACATCATTCGTGAATCACTTGATCGGTACAAACCGAAGCTTGTCAGACGCGTCTTCATTCCCAAACCCAATGGCGACAAACGCCCACTAGGTATTCCAAGTATGCTTGACAGATTGATACAACAAATGATTAAACAAATTCTTGAGCCTATCTGTGAAGCGAAGTTTTATAAGCATAGCTATGGATTTAGGCCTCTAAGAAGCGCACATCATGCAAAATCAAGATGTGACACCTTAATCAACAATGCTCAACTTCACTTTGTAGTTGACATTGATATAAAGGGCTTCTTCGATAACGTAAATCATACACTGCTTCTAAAACAGCTTTGGAATATGGGGATTAAAGACCGAAGAGTACTAGCCGTGATAGGCAAAATGCTGAAGGCACCCATTGAAAAGGCGGGAATACCAGAAAAAGGCACGCCACAAGGCGGAATTCTTTCCCCTTTATTATCCAATGTAGTACTTAATGACTTGGATCAATGGGTGGCTGGACAGTGGGAAGATTTTAGAACCAAACATCCGTACACTCAAAGAAATAAATACGCTGCCCTTAAGAGAACAAGACTCAAAGAAGGGTTTATCGTGAGATATGCGGATGATTTCAAAATCTTCTCCAGGACATCACAGGATGCCTATAAATGGTACCATGCTGTAAAACAATACCTGAGTCTGTCCAGAGTTTTGTGTAAACTCCAATTTCCCTAAAAATGGATACTACCGAATTTCTACTCGATCTGGAAAGTGTACTGTCAGTTGAAGCAGAATTTGGGCCCAGTTCTGAATGCGTCCTGTCCATTTGCGCAGGACGTCCATTGTGGCCAGATACAGCATTTTCAGAAGCGCCTCGTCCGTTGGGAAAATGGCTTTTCCCTTGGTCACTTTACGTAATTGCCTGTGATAGCTTTCGATGATGTTTGTCGTGTAAATCAGCTTACGTATTTCCGGAGAATACTTGAAGAACGTCGCCAGCTCATCCCAGTTGTTACGCCAGGAACGAATAATGAGCGGGTATTTACCGCCCCAATCGGCTTCAAACTGATCTAATTCTTGCAGGGCTGCTTTCTCTGAGGCCGCAGTGTAGATCGGCTTCAGCGCCGCAGTAATCTTCTTGAGATCCTTGTAGGACACGTATTTCACTGAGTTACGGATCTGGTGGATGATACACTTTTGGATCTCGGTTTTGGGGTAGCAGGCCGTGATGGCTTCCGAGAAGCCTTTCAGATTGTCAACGCTAATGATGAGGATATCCTGTACACCGCGGTTGCGTAATTCGTTTAGGACCAGCAGCCAAAACTTCGATGATTCGTTCTCACCGATCCAGATACCCAGCACGTCCTTATGTCCTTCTAAATCGATGCCAACGACCATGTAGGCAGCTTTATTTACGATGGCACCGTCCTGCTTGACTTTAAAGTGAATGGCGTCAAGGTACACCATGGCATACACGCTCTGCAGGGGGCGGTTCTGCCATTCCTTGATCAGCGGCATAATCTTGGCCGTTACATTGGAGATCAGGGTAGGCGATACCTCAATCCCATAGAGTTGTTGCAACTGGTCCTGGATATCTCGAGTGCTGACGCCCTTGGCATACAGAGCGATAATTTGATCTTCAATAGCCGGCATCTTCTTCTGATGCTTCTTTACAATGGCCGGTTCGAACTCGCCTTGGCGATCACGGGGAACTCCAATTTCTACATCACCGAATTCAGATGTAACGGTTTTCTGGCTGTGCCCATTCCGGCTGTTCGAGGTTTCCTTGTTCTTCACATCATGTTTTTCATAGCCCAGATGATGATCCATCTCGGCTTCAAGCATCTCTTGCAGCGTCTCGGCAAAGAGATCCTTCAACGTATTTTGGATGTCTGCCACGGAGGTTAAATTGTTCTCCTTGATAAACTGACGCAATTGTTCCCGTGGAATGAGTCTCGGTTTCTTTTCTTTCATGTCGCTCCCAACCTTTCTTTCTCCATTGTAATCTATGAAGGTTTAGGAGTTTACACAAAAGATTTTACAGTCCCCAATACCTCAAAGAACGGCTGAAACTAGACATCTCTCCTGAGAAATCAATGGTTATAAACCTTCGTAGGAAACCATCCAATTTCTTGGGATTTAGGATTAGAGCCGTTCCTAAAGGCAATAAGCATGTGGCTCATAGCTTCGTTTCGGACAAGAAAAAAGACCAGATCAAGAAGCGAATTAACAAATTGGTCACTGAAATTAAACTGTCACCTATTCCAAAAACAGTCTCACAGTGGAACAGTTTTGTCCTTGGCTTACACAATTATTTTAAATTCGCATCACATGTAAGCATGGACTTTCAGGAAATTGCCTTTTGTAAAAGCCGGTTCATGTTCAATCGTCTTAAATCCATCGGCAAGTATGGAAGACCGAGTCGTCCTCCGCCCACTTATTCCAAGTTCTATAGAAACAATAACAAAACTTGGGAGGTTGCAGGAACGCTTCTTTTTCCCTTGTCGGATATTTCCAAGGATAAACCACTCAACTTTAGTCAGGGGCTAACTCCCTATTGCGCTAAAGCCAGAGAAAATATTCACGCAAATCTTAAATACCATGTCCAATTTGAGATATCTAAATTAGTCCGATCGGATGGTTGGGACAGAACCCTTGAATATTCCGATAACAGGCTTTCGAGATACTCAATGGTTCAGGGATTGTGCGAAATTACAGGTTTATTCTTACCGGCAGAAGAGGTTCGTTGTCATCACTATAAACCTCTATCTCTAGGTGGTACAGATGAATACGCTAACCTACGCATTATTCATCGCGATGTACACAGGTTAGTTCACGCCACCGTAAACAAGTCGATTGAACATTACAAAAGCATCCTACAACTTACCGACTCAATGATTGATAAAATCAATCTCTACCGCAAAGCATGTAAACTTGAGTCCATATAACACTTAGGTTATAAGGTGGAACGCCGTGTGCGGTGAAAATTGCATGCACGGTGTGGTGGAGGGGAAAAGGCGGAGATAACTTCAAACCCTTACCTATTCCAATAGTTTGATGTAAAAACGAAAGGCAACATGTTTGGAGCGAAGGATGGCATCCGCATTACCCCAACGTTTTACTATGTTGATCGCGATGGTCGTAATCGGCAGTTGGTCGATCTTTATTACCATACGAGCGACAAAAAGTTTGTACGGATCGGCTCCAGTGATGACGTTGAGAAACGGTATGTTACACTCGATGAACGGCTACGAAATGTCCCGCAGCAGGAAATGATTAACACTGCCGTTTCATCATGGAGTCTTTCTGGTGGCAGCGCTCAAACCCAACAAGCGTTTATCGATCAGTACCTGAAAAACACGAAAAAGAAAACGTATGTAGGCGGTTATGATGTATTAATTCTTCCTCCGGCTCTGCGAACGTCCATTGGAAGTATGAATGTTCCTTCCGGAGTGGACACTGCAAGAGCGAATGCTTCGGTTCAGCAATGGTACGGGGAAGTGTGACTTGTTTCCGGCTCAACCCGGACGGTAACGTCCGACAAAGCCAGAGGACATCAGATTAATCGATGTCTAACTTTACATCCGAGTTGACAGGGGAAGCTCCTGTCTGAATTGAAGGTTGGCAATTCAAGCCTAAACTCCGACATGCGTCGCGGTTATACCATCGCGAGGTATGAAGCTCGGTAAAGTCGGCGAAATCGAACCTGTGACGGTAAGAGAGTAGTCGGGGCGCCATAAAATCGCCATGCCTACACACCGGGAATCCTCGTTTGTACGTCTCGAAATGCCAAGGGTATCGAATAAGAAGATACTCGCCCACCCTGTGGGATCAATCGCGGTCACGGTATTTTCGCCTGCTGTGTACTGTTTTAATCCGGCATAGGATTAAAGTCTTGCGCCCGCCAACCGTGGGCAAAAAGGCGATTGACGGGATAAAGAGGAAGGCTAAAGCGATATGCAAGGCTAGGGTGTAAGGAACAAGTGATCCTCAGACGCGGACGTGCAAGAGGGGTATGCCTCGGTGCCGCGAAATGGTAGGAAATGACCGTTGAATCTGAGGGGCAGCAGCCCATAGTAGTCCGAGCAAGGGAAAGCCTTGTACATGGCGAAGGGGCATAGTCATGCAAAATCACAATAAAGTTGACAAACTGTCGAGGAAGCCGTTGAGCATACCTGACTAAAGCCATTGCGACAAATCTTCTGAAGTAAGGGGGGATGTCCATTGGCGCAAAAATTCGACTATCCGAAGAACGAATCCGAATTCCGCAATATCCTGGACGACATGTATCAAAACGTTCGCGATTGCATTGCCAATGGCGAAAGCCCCAAAATAAAAGGCTTAATTGAAATCATGTCATCCGAAACGGCTATACTGACAGCCATCCACAAGCTCAAAAGTAATCATGGGAGCGAAACGCCGGGAACCGACGGTCAAAGAATGCGGGATATTCTGGAAAGCGATTATGAACAAGTCATTGCAGGTGTTCAAGGCGCTTTTCGAAATTACAATCCTCATCCGATTCGCAGAACATACATTCCGAAGTTAAACAAACCGGGTGAGAAAAGGCCGCTTGGTATTCCTGCCATCGTCGACAGAATCGTACAAGAATGCGTTCGTTCGGTGATAGAACCGATTCTTGAAGCGCAATTCTTTAGCCATTCGTACGGTTTTCGTCCCATGCGTGACGCTCACATGGCGCTTCAGAGAGTGACGGACATCGTTCACTATACAGGATACCATTGGATTATCGAGGGCGACATATCCAAATTCTTCGACGAAGTGAACCATACCAAATTGATCAAGAAACTTTGGCACTTGGGGATACGGGATCGTAGAGTGCTGGTTATCATTAATAAAATGCTCAAAGCGGGGATTATGGACGAACTCGAAGTAAACCCGTTAGGCACGCAACAGGGCGGTATCATCTCCCCGCTTCTTGCGAATGCATATTTGGATACTCTCGACCAATGGATTGTCCGAGAATGGGAAGAGAAGAAAACCCAAAAGACGTATGCGGACAAATTTTCAGCAAGAAAAATGTTACAACGAAGGAGCAATTTAAAGCCAGCATACCTCATCCGTTACGCGGATGATTGGGTTTTAGTCACTCAAACCAAGAGCAATGCGGAGAAATGGAAACGGCGTATTTCGAAGTATCTGGAAACGAACTTAAAACTTCGACTTTCAGCAGAGAAAACGCTCATTACCAACGTCAGGAAAAAGCCGATTCGGTTTCTGGGATTTACGTACAAAGTAACAAAAGGAAAAGCTCGGAAAGGATTCATAGCCCGTACCCGGCCAAATCCCCAGCGGCTGAAAGACAAAGTGGAAGAAATCAGGAAAGACATCCGGAATCTAAGGAAGCTCTCACCTCGTCAATCCAGACTGATCGAGGAACTCATCCATCAGATTAACGTGATCAATTCCAAAATCCGCGGCGTCATTCAGTATTACGAAGCAGCTACTTGGGTGAACATGGTGCTTTCCAAAGAAGCCGATAGACTCCGTTACACGGCTTACAAAGCACTCAAAAGATTTGGTGGAACGTGGACTCCGGCGAATGAACTGAGCAATCTGCACTCGGTTCACAGCAATTATACAACCGCCGTACCTGCCATTGTGTATCGTGGACTGAAAATCGGTATCACCTCGTTTGCATTTTGCAAATGGCGTATGACCTACCCCAAAATGCAAAACGAGACTCCCTACAGTAAGGAAGGCAGGGAGATATACCGTCAACGAACAGGGAAGAAACGCCTACTCGCCCGAGCGGACGATTTGCTGACATTATCCTTTTCGCAGGCCATTCTTTGGAAGGAAAAGGACAGCAAGCGTAATTTCGAATATTATCTGAATCGTCCGTATGCCTTCAATCGGGATAGAGGAAAATGCAGGGTATGTCAGGAGCCTGTACAACATGACGTCAACATCCATCATATCCAGCCCCATTTACCTTTGGAGTTCGTTAACCGAGTGGCGAATCTCGCAACCCTGCACAAAGCGTGCCACGATATGATTCACGATGGACGGGATTATGAAGACTTACTGAGCAAAATGCGGAAAAGGATTCTACGCTTCAGAGAAAAATTGTCAACCTAAGTGAGGTTCTGGGCAAACCATGCATGATGGAACGCCGTATGATGGGAAACTGTCACGTACGGTGTGAAGCGGGGGAAAAGAGCTCCTACTGATCATCAGAGGATGACTCTCACCTATCGCTATTACAGCTTGCCCGCAGCGCCGTATGTCGTACCGAAAGGATTCAACCTGGCCGAGTACGGTCGCACGAATCGGCTGGATGACCATTCGCCGATCTTTCTGAAAGACGGATATATCATCGTTAACTTTAACATTGAAACGATCCGCAACCGGGACATGAACAACCCGCACTTGCAGTACATCTACGGACCGCTGAGCAACCAGTGGCAGAAGGAAGGTTTTCAGCGCAGTTTTATCGATCCGTACGGCGTGACGTTCCAATTGAAGGACGGCGATATCGTATTTTATCATGCAGACCTTTCTTCTTACGATGACTTCGGCACAGGCGGAACGCATTAATATTTGTATCGCTTCATCGTCGGAAAAGGACTCCTGAGTGCGTGTGCAGGGGTCCTTTTCGAGTTCATCGGAGGTATGCGTATGTACGCAATCACATCCGGCGGCGGATGCTTTTGTCCGACCCAGCCGCCAGTTTGCTATGGAATTGGTTTGTCGGAGGAGGGAGAAATGATGCCGTCGCTGGAACTGGTGGGCAAACAAAAGAACGGCTTCGGCGATACCATCTATTATATTCGCGATCAAAACGGAACAACGAACATGATTCATGAAAGCCGCCTTTCAGACTTTTTGAAAAAAAACGGTGTATCGGTTCTCAAAGAAGGGGATCCATTCAAGTATTCAACCGGAAAGAACAAGTAATTTGCAAAATCGGCTTGCAACAACTTGCGGACAGAGTTATCTTCGACACCAGTCCAGCCGAGCGATTGGAAAACGAAAAAAAGAAAGGACTGTGATAGGGATGGGTGCATGGGGTTTTGGCATTTTCGACAATGATGATGCGCTAGATATTCGGGACCGTTTCCGCCGGTTTGTCCGGGATGGATTGCCCATGGAGGAAGTAACAAGGCAGTGTATAGCGGATTTTCCAGATCCTATGAACGATGTTTCCGTCGTTTTGGCTCTGGCCGCTTTGCAAATGGAACAAAACAAATTGCAACCGGAAATAAAAAAGCGTGCTCTGGCTTTGATTGTAGAGCGAAAAGACATCGCAACCTGGGTTGACCAAGAGAAACGAATTCAGGAACTGGAAGCGTTCAAGCAAAAGCTGCTCCGATTTTAGTTTGATCACAAGTTACGGATGGAGGTAAGCAGCGTGTTCAAATGTTCTTGCGGCGGATTTTTCCATGTTATCTGGGTCGAAGAGTATCCGAAGCATTTGAGCGGATTTGAAAAGCTGAATTACATGCGCAAATGTACGGTGAAGTGTGACAAATGCGGAACAATCCGAAAAAATCAGCCCTACGATTAAGAAGGATCGGTGCAAATAGTTGTGTCCTTTTCGAGGAGGATATGGCAATGCGTGTCTCAACCAAGATGACGAACGGAGTGGCGAGATTGATGTCATCAAATCGGAGGAGTATCCGAGATAGTTAAGCATCAACGAAAAGTTGAATGCTCCTGGCTCATGTATGGTCAAACATCATAGCGGTCCGATCAAAGAATAGGTACAAATGGAATTTGTGGAGGGATGATCATGTCATTTCAGGAGAAAGGTCCGTGGTTCATGGGCCGGTTGTTCGAAGGGGAAGTGGATGGCTATTTTGTTCAGGCGCAGGTATTTTCGGAACCATCCCCATACGGGATTGCCGAAGGGCGGATTAGCCGCCTGATTGTATACCCGGATCGTTCAGCCGGATTCCACCGCAATCTGGCCAACTACGACCGGGGATGGGATGGCGGTCCGCCGAACGATACCCGTATCCGTACGGTGGTGGAGAAAACGGTGCGGCATTTTGACGGGAAAAACGTCGACTGGTCGTTCGAGGCGCGGCGATAAAAAAGAAGCCGTGACTTGCGCGAAACGACTTGCCATACTGAGTGCAGCAGAGGTAAGATCGACACACCTTTTGTAGAAGGGAGAAATGAGTGTGGACGGTGTACCTCCATGGTTGATCAAGGCATTCCGAAATCGCGTAGATGATCTAGGCCAACGTATGAATAGCCATCCAAGAAATAAGAAGGCATGGAAACAGGCTTCCGTGTTGTTTGAATTGCTCCAGAAGACCTTTTCCGGTGAACAGCGGCAAATGTTCAGCGAATGGGAGGATCACTTGGCGCTGCAGGAGTCCATAGAAAAAGAGGAGATGTACGTACGCGGATTTCTGGATGGATTTCACATGTATGCCTGTCTGGATGAATTGATTGGTCAGATGCCTATAAGCGAACGATTCGGAAAATCGGATAACCCCCATAATTGACGATTGTTGTTCTGCCCGCCAAGATTTTGGCGGGTATTTTTCTGCCTGGATAAGGAATCTGTAAAACGAATGAATGGAGATGAAAGGAGTAACGGAAATGCCGATTAAGGTGATGTGCTCGTGGGGCTTGGGAATGTGTTATGAAGGTGAAATCAACGGTTACCGCATTCATGCGCAGGTAATGGAACATCCATTCGCGCAAGGAATTGCTGAGGGACGGATTGTCCAATTTTATGTGAGCAAAACCGGCCTGTTCAGTCTTAGGGATTGCGAGCTTTCCTACAATCGGGAATGGGACAGTCCGCCTCCTTCTGGAGCGCTCCGTTCCGTCGTGGAGCAAGCCGTTCGGCAGATCGATGGCAAGCAAGTGGACTGGGATGATGAAAAGCGACGATATGAAGCAAGCTTGCGCGGATGAAGTTCGGTCATCATTACTGATGGTTGCGTTTTGTATGCTCATTATCTAAAACAATTCGACAGCGGAGGGAGGAACATCCGCCGGATTTATGATAACGGCATTCCAAGCTAATAATCGCGAAGGTACAGAAATGTGCCTTCTTTTTGTTTTCATGCAACTTTACGCTTGCACAGTTAAGAAAAGAGCCTCTCTGAAATGACAACACCCCACTTTTTCGTAGGAATGGGGTGACTATGGTTGTTTTGTAGATGTGTGAACGAGCGAGGAGGGGTTGTATGTCGTCATATACCGTCATTAGCCTTGGAGCCGGGGTACAAAGCACGACGATGTTGCTTATGGCGCTTCATGGAGAGTTTGACCGGATACCGGACTGCGCCATTTTTGCCGATACGGGGGCGGAGCCGGAGCGGGTGTATAGACATCTGGAATGGCTGGAAGAAGTGGCTGGTCGCCACCGTTTTTCGATTTATCGCGCCAAAGCTGGCAATTTGATGGAGGATCTTCGGCAGGCAGCATCCGGTCAACGAAACCGGATTGCAAATCCGCCATTTTATGTAAAAGGCGGGGTGTTGGAGAAGCCGGAAGCGATGGGAGCGCTCATGCGCAAATGCACCCGGGAGTATAAAATCGATTGCATAATCCGCGCCATCCGCGAGCGGCTTCTCGGACTTAGGCCACGTCAGCATGTGCTGAAAGGAACGCAGGTTGAACAATGGATCGGTATTTCGCTGGACGAAGCGATGCGAGTCAAGCCTTCGAGACACAAATATATTTTCAACCGCTGGCCGCTCATCGAAAAGGAGATGACCCGAGCGGACTGTCTGGAATGGCTGGCGAAGAACGGGTATCCGGAACCACCGAAATCCGCCTGCCTGTTCTGTCCATACCATTCGGACGCAGTATGGCAAGAGATCAAAATGCAAAGCCCGAAGGAATGGCAGCAAGTAGTCGAGTTAGATCGAGCAATCCGAACCAGCTTGCCGAAGGTCAGAGGACAGGTGTACTTGCATCGTTCGCTGCAACCGCTCGACGAGGTGGAGTTTAATTTGCATCACTCAGACAACCAGTCACGTTTTGAAAACGAATGTGAAGGGATGTGCGGGGTATAGCACCTGCATGCTGCTTGTTGTGGGAACTTCTTTCAAATAGGCCGATCCTGTGCGGCAGAATTTGAGGTGGAAGGAATGACAAGAATTCCGTTTACTTGTTTAAAGTGTGGGAAGACGATTGAAATTGTTCCTGAGATTTATGTCCGAATCTACAAGGGGCACGATCATTGCTTGTCTTGTCGAAACAAATAAAAGGACTTTAAAGAATTAGTACCTCTTACAGAACGGGCAAACGAGATTGAAGGCGGCGGCATAAATGACTTGATTTAACGGCTGGGCAGAGTTACCATCGACACACTCAATCAAGAAGAATAGGTGTGTTGGAATGGAACCCGAGCTCATCAGGATGTTACGACGACGGTTTGATTTATGGGAGCGGCAAATCAAGGTTCATCCCGTAGTCCAGCAGGAATATCGAAAAATCGAATCCTGCATGGAACAGTTGAAGCACACACTAACTCCCGAACAGCTCAAGTTGGTGTCGGAATGGGAGGAGCGCAGCAATTGGATTCAAGCAAAGGAAAAAGAAAGGCTGTTTTATCAAGGGATCATAGAGGGGCTGCAGCTTTGGACGACTATTAATGGAGCTGGACAGATTCCACTGCCTGTCTGTGAAGAATAGCTTGAAAATTTATTGTTTGATCTAAATGATTGTAAAGGTACAGAAAAGTGCCTTCTTTTTATCATCCATGCCGACTGGACGAAAGAATGGACATGGGGTTATGTTTCAGCGGAATTAGCAGTTCGGTAGCAACATGGCATTTCGATGAATGTTGTAATGTGAATCAAACCGTCACGGCAGGAATAATCACCAACCGCTGGATGCTCATCGACAAGGAAATGACAATGGTGAACTTTCGTCTGCCTATTCTGTCTATACATTCGGACTTGCGTGGCAAAAGATTGAAACGTACGTTCGGAATAGTGGTAGGGGTGATCGAGTAGGTTGTCCGCTGCATTGTGAAAAAGAAGTACTGGGATTTCGGGTTAGAACGAGTCGCGGAAATTGTCCGAAAAAACGGGCAGTGGTATGGCGACCATAGTAAATTGGTCACGTCCGAGCAAGGGAAACACTGCTTTCGCTGGTTCAATAGTTTACTTTCATATATGCATATGGAACAGTTGAGCCGTCCCTTGGGGCGGCTTTGTTGTTCTTAAATGGAAGGTGACTCGATGAGTAAACGTTTCGAATGCGAGTTGGAAACAGCAGGGTATCGCCTGAAAGTATCGGTTTTCTCAGAGCGCAGATCGGCAGTGGAGGTGATGGCGCGGCAGCGGGCTGTTCAACTGCTCAAAGAAATGTACGGGCTGAACAGAAGAGCAGCAGATTTGAATGTCATCACGATACAAGAAAAATGAATCTTTCATTTATATATATGTCGAAAAGAGATGGGATCGATAAATAATATATGGATAGGAGTGAATTGAAATGACGGGAAACTTGGTGTCTTTTCCGAAAGAGCAGTCGAAGATGCCGAGAAGAAAAAATAACATTTTAATCGAAATGGATTCCTACAAAGGAACCGGAGCAAAGCTGAGTTGGGACGAGGCAGTCGAGATCTACCTTCGAGCCAAACGGGCGGAAACGTCCTCGGGAAGAACCGTTCAATATGAACAGGACAACTTGAACAGCTACAAAAAAATCATGATGGAGCAAGAGGTTGAGCCGAGTGTTGAGGAAGTTACGGTTGAAATCATTCGCAAGCATTTTGTCATGTACATGGCGGAAACCAAGGGCTATGCACTCAATACGATTAATAACCGGATCAAGACGCTCAAGAGATTTTTTTCGTTCCTTCAGCGGGAAGGATGGATCGTGAAAAATCCGACCACGTTATTGAAAACGCGAAGCGGTCAGCAGGCGACCATTTATTCGTTGACGGAAGAACAGATTCTGGCTTTGCTGGCTCAACCGAATAAGAACACTTTTACAGGGTTCAGAGATCATACGATGCTTATGCTGATGTTGGATACGGGACTTCGGCTGGGGGAGATTATTCAATTGAAATTGAGCCAGCTGGATATGAAGCAGTGTTTTTTACTCGGAGTGATCGGAAAAAGCCGGAGGCCGCGGGACGTTCCTTTCAGCGACGAAGCAAGAAAAGCGCTAACGAAATATTTACAGATTAGAGGCTCGCTTTCTTCCGATTATATGTTTGTTACGATTGATGGGGAACGGCTGAAAATCCGAACCGTACAGGAAATCATCAGCAATTACGGGGAAAAAGCCAACATACAGGGAGTAAGAGTCAGCCCGCATACGTTGCGCCATACGTTTGCCAAACTGTATATCTTTAACGGTGGCGATCCCTATAGTTTGCAGGAGATTTTAGGTCACACGACGCAGGACATGGTGAAACGATACGTGAACCTGTGGAAACCGGAAAAGAAGATGCAGCACACAAAAGCGTCGCCGCTTCGAAATCTGTTTCGCAAAAACTGACAAGGAACTAATCGGATTCAGTGAAGTTAAAAGCACGATTCGAGAGTCTTTAAACCAAAAGAACAACTACCTAAGGTTTACTCTCTGTTGCTTTAGATGGTTGTTTTTTTGGTAACAAAAAATCTATTTACAGAACAATGATAAATATTCTTCTGTTTATAGGTATTAATTATTAATGATGCGAATGCTAGTATTTTGGCCTTGTAATAATGTGTACTGAGAGTTACGATAGAGCACACCAATTTCACAAAGGAGAGGGATATTGATGAATTTTGTAGAATTGTATATAGTAGTAGAGAATGAACGGAACTTATGTTCTGACTATGCACATACCTCAGGAGATTGGATGGGGTGACGATAAAACACAAACATTCAGCAATCTATCGAAGATTTCTTTCGGATTAAAGCGGCGATTAAACCGAAAACAAAATTCGTCAAAATAAGATTGCAGATATCGGGATCCCAAGCCGTGGTAAGTGCCTTGTATATATGCCTTAACGTTTCCGATGATGATATGCAGCATCTTCAAAAAGTCATCTTTATCTTCCTTGTAGTACGCTTTCGCATCATGAAAGAAACCCTCTTCTGCCAATGGTTTATAAGAGCTATGGCCGTCCGATACAATCGTGCTGCCTGGCTTGACACATTTCTTTGCTACGCGCTTGATCTCTTCGATGGTAACACTGTCAATGGCTTCGATTCTCAAATATTCGGGATGATTTAAGCCATCTTTAGATAAAGCGATAACAGCTTTGGATTTATCGCTTCCGCGGCCAGCTTTGCCCTTGCGAGGAGCTCCAAAGTAAGCGTCATCCATCTCCACTACGCCAGAGAGCATGTAACTCGAGTCTCTGTCTTTCATCGCTGCTCGAATTTTTCGCAGCATGTTGAAAGCAGTGCGGTAGTTCAGTCCGAGTACATCGGAAAGAGATAAGGCCGACTTACCACGTTTGTCATGGGCAACGAGATAAATGGCCCAGAACCATACAGTCAACGACTGCTTAGTCTTGTGAAAAAGCGTTCCGGCTGTGATGGACGCTTGGTAGTGGCATTTACGGCATTCGAAAAGCTGGCGAGTCCGAAGATAGTAATGTTCGTTATGATTACATTTCAAACAGGAAAATCCATTTTTCCAACGCTTGCTCATGATGTAATCGGCACAAGCTTCTTCTGTACCAAAATATTTTTGAAAATCCAACAACGACATCGACTCTGCTTTAGCCATTTTAACCCCAATCCGAACAAATGTTTGTATATTTATGATACCATACAAATGTTCGCATTTGAAGAGCTTACTGAGCAGAGTGCATAATCAGAACTTATGTTCGTACCTTTGTGTTTGTTGAATCACTAGACATTGTACAACTTCGAACAAAAACTTATTGACAGTTCAAATTACAGTGATTTATTAAAAACCGTGAATATGATATATTAAATCTGGAAGGTAGTCTCCAGAAATCGAGAGGTAGCAAAATGGGATACGGACAACACCAAAGTTTTTATTTGCGGATCAATTGGTTAAGAAAAGCGATCAATGAACTTAGAATAGATAATAAGTTTCTTTATCAAGATAGTGCAGCAGAACAAATAGGGCTAGGCAAAAATATGGTTCAATCGCTGCGATATTGGGTTGTAGCGACCGGAATCGTTAACATGAATAACAGAGCAGAGCATAATATTTCGCCATTCGGAAGAATAATGAGTGAGTATGACCCTTACATTGAAATCATTGATACAGCTAGTATAGTTCATTATCATTTGGTAGATGATAGAGAGCCTAGCACAGCTTGGTATTGGTATTTTAATATTTATGAGAAAAAGTCATCGTTGAAAGATGAGATTGTCAATGACTTCTTGTTTTGGTTGAAAAAAAACGAGCCTAAGAAGCCCTCGGCTAACTCTATAAAAAGAGATATCGACTGTTTGATTCGCTTGTATTGCGATAAAGGGAAAACAGACGATCCGGAAGAGGTTATTCAGAGTCCGCTTAGCGTGATCGGATTGTTACATGAAGAAAAATCGATTATTACGAAAAAAAACATGAAGTATTCCGATATTGGGCTTGCTGCGCTAATGTACACTTTGCTAGTTTATCAAAAACGTAAAGAACCTCAAGAAGGCAATGAAGAGAGTTTGCTCTCTGTTGAAGAGATTCAAAAGAAAGATTTTCTATGGGGCAAGGTATTCCATCTTCCAAGAAACGAGATTATCAAGGCTCTTGATGCATTGACTCATCATCCGTATAGCCCAATCACTTTTGATCGTACAAATCGATTGGATACTATTAGATTGCCAAAGATTGAGCCGCTTGTGTTCTTGGAAGAAGAATACAAGCGCATTAGAAGGGAACAGACATGATCAAGGAGAAGACATATTTTCAACCAAGTATAAACATTAGGTTCGATTTGGGAAAGTCGGTTTTATATGATCGTTATTTACCCACGCCTTCACATGTTGATTCTATAGTAGGGATACTGAAAGGAGTTCAAGGTGAAGGGAATCGATCTCATATTATTGTAGGATCATATGGGTCAGGGAAATCCCTGTTAGGAACTATATTAGCAGGTGTTCTTTCAAATGACTTGGAAGATAGATTTTTCTATCCATTATTGAACAAATTTCAAACAATCGATGATCAAATTCATAAGCTTTTGCTTGATATAAAAGAAAAAAACAAAACATATATTCCTGTTGTATTAAGCGGCGAGGAACCAAATTTTAAACGAAGTCTCTTATCAGCTCTTTATACGGCTTTATGCGAGAGGAATCTTGATTTTACACAGCCGATCATTGTATCAGATATTTTGAGCATTGTAGATACATGGAAGAAAAAATATAAGTCTACATATGATGAATTTCTCGTTTTATTGAAAAAGAAGACATGGACGATTGAAACATGGCGAAAAGATATTGAAAAAGTAAACGTAAAGGCCATCGATTGGTTTAAAAAGACGTATCCGGCACTTACCTCAGGTTCGAAGCTAAGCCTTAACTTTGACAAAGATTTAACCACGCAACTGGAATATATAACAGAAGAACTTCGAGTGCGGAATCTTGGTTTGTTTATTATTTATGATGAGTTTGGCCGTTTTTTGCAGACTCTTCCCTCAACTGCCATTCATGAAACAATGCAGGAATTGCAGGACTTAGCGGAGTTTTCGAATTCAGATAAGGGTAGTAACTTTAATGTGTTGTTAATCACGCATCGTAACTTAGCACAGTATGCATTGCGATACAGTGATGATCTGCAAAAAGAATTTCAGCGAATCGAAAAACGCTATAATACGTACTATACGAAATCCGATCCGGCGACATTTATTCGTTTAGCAAGTTTCGTTACAAGAGAGTATCGCGAAGCTAATAACATACTTTCTGATGAATTTGTTAAAGAGTTGCGATATTTCAATTTGTTTCCGGATTTAAATATGTTTGAAATCGATTCGCTAGTGATAAAGGAATCTTATCCATTGCATCCGGTTTCCTTATATGTACTACCGCCACTAGCCAATATTATCGCACAAAATGAAAGGACTTTGTTTACTTTCTTAGAAAGCGACGAGCGCGGAGGGCTTAAGTCTTACTACGAGCAGCATAAGGATTGGTACCGAATCGATACTGTTTTTGATTATTTTGAACCCTCATTCAGTGAATTTGAGCCGGATTCGCTAATTGGACAGGCATATACATTGTATCAGCGTTTGCAGAAGAGAATGACTCAATCCCAGACCCATGAAGATGAATTAAAAATAATCAAACTTTTGACTATATGGAATATGGCGGCTTTGTACGCACAGCAAGATCCGAACGAAGACTTTATTTCGTTTGCTTTATCTTGGAAGAATGATTATACGAAGCGAATATTAGAAAACCTTCAAACAAAAAAGGCTATCCGTTATAATAATACCTTGGATCATTGGGAGTTGTTTGAAGGCAGCAGCGTCGATATAGAAGCCGAAATTGAAAGCAGGTTACAGTTAAATCCACAAAGCAAGAGACAAAAAATGGAGTTACTTCATTCAGTGCTTCATCATAAGTATGTTTTACCCAAACAATATAACGATGATAAAAGTATCACCCGATTTGCGCCGATCATTCCTGTATATTATTCAGAGTTATTAGACCAGGAAACATTACAAACTGTCGTACTTATTCAGAGAGAATCAGATGCGGTGGTGTACTACGTTTTTAATGATACTAGGGATGAGCATCAGTCCATGCTAAAGGAATTGATGGAACGAAGCAATAATGAGGAGAAGTCACTCTACGTTGTTGCGAATGAGGACGTCTCTCCTGATCGTTATTTGGAGAAGTTAGCAATGATACACCTTATGCGAGAGGATAAGTACTTTACGAGTCAAGATAAATTTTTATCGGACGAGTTGGGTGCGCTTGTCAGGCAACTTAGTTATAAAATAAATGATACGCTTAAACCGATTACCCAGTTTCAAAATTGCACCTGGATTTATAGAGGTAACAGCTATACGTTATCAAATGGTATTGAGTTGAGTAAATTTTTGTCCAATGAGGTGATGGACAGAATTTATTGTAATACTCCAGAAATCAGAAACGAATCGTTTAATCGTAGAGCCATAACCAAAATACAAAAAAATGCGGCTATTGACGTACTTAATCAAATTCTTCATAGTCAAATTACCAATGAAATCGATATAAAAGGTTATGGCCCGGAATATCTTATTTACGCTACGGTAATCAAGAATAACAATATTAATTTTAGTAATCCTAACATAACAGACCAGGAGCATTTGCTTCAATTAAGAACCGAACTTTTAAGAATCCTCAACCAAAGAAGTGGAAGAGTTTCAGCGCTTGTAGATGTGTTTGAAAACCCACCTTTCGGTATAAGAAAACCTGTAGTTCCTTTGTTGCTTGCTTCATTGCTATACCATGAATGGAATTATATCATGTTTTACCATAATGGTATGTTCAACAACAAAGTAGATGCTGACTTGCTTTATTATATGATAGAAAATCCGGAACAATATTCATTCAAGTTTATACCTTTTGATCCAAATCAAAGTGTCATAACTAAAGCTATTAAGATAGTTTTTTCTGATTATATTCAAGAAGAGGACGAACGTCTTCACCCTGCTATTTTTACAAATCGTGTCTTGTTACGATGGTTGCGATCTCTCCCGCGCATTACCCAAAATACACAACAAACATCAGAGATTACGAATAAGGTGAAGGACTGTATTCGTGAGGGCGAGGTTCAACCCGATATTGCTTTAGAACGTTTGAATAAATTGTGTGATAATGATAATAAAATTAATGTGTTGAAAAAAGTAAGAATTGAATGTGAAGCTTATGACAAGCGGCATAAAGACGAAATTGAATTCAAGATTCTTCAAACGGCAGGTGCTGAGACTTTTAAGAAACTGCAAAAGTGGGCTCTTGAAAAGAGCATCATTGTTAAAGCAAGCAATCCTTTTGTAAAAGCACTTGTTATGTCAGATGAGTCAAATTGGGTGGATGAAATCTGTGAGAAGATCGTAGGGGTGAAAAGAGAGAATTGGTCTGACACGACAGACCAATTGTTCGTTACTCAGATTGACAGTAATCTTGAAAGCTTAAAAACTGGCATTGCGTCTGATTCTATTCTTGAAGTAAGGATTGGTGATGACGCAATTGTAGTTCCTAGAGTAGAATTATCACCCAAATCTCAATCGATACTTAATTCGACCAAAGCGAATATGATACAAATGACAAGAGGGGTTCCGAAAGCTGAACTACAACTTTTGTTATTAGAACTGTTAAAGGAGTTTTCGAAAGACTGATGATTAAAAGAGAGGTGATCTAAATGGGGAGAAAAATCAAGCATGTCGCTATGTTTAGTGGTGGAGCAGCCAGTGCTTACGTGGCATATCTTATGGTTCAAACATATGGAAAAGAAAATTGTCTGCTCTTTTTCACTGATACTTTATGGGAGCATCCGGATAACTATAGATTCATGTATGATGTAGCTGAGTACATTGGAATTGAATTTTTGCGTGTTATGGATGGACGTACACCCGAAGAGGTTTTTATGGAGACTCGCTTTCTTGGCAATTCTCGGCTAGCTAAATGTTCTTCTGAACTTAAAGTAAGGCAAACCACCATCTTCATTGAACAATTACGAATTGAGGGATACGAGCCCATTCTCTATTTTGGCATTGGACCACATGAAAAGCAGCGGCAGAAAAATCTAATAGACTTTTATGCTCATCAAGCACTCGAACCGGTTGAAACAAGATTTCCTCTAATTAATTCGATTTTGAATGATAAGGATCTAAAAAGTATTATCGAAAATGAGTGGAAAATTAAATTGCCGTTAATGTATGATGAAGGATTTTCTCATGCAAATTGTGGCGGTCGGTGTGTCCGCGGCGGATTAAATCATTATGAACATCTTTATAAAACTTGGCCAGATGTGTATAAGCAACAGGAAGAAATGGAGAATAGGCTCAGAGACATGCTCGGTAACGTTACGATATTAAAGAGAGATAGCCAACCTTTAACATTAAAACAATTTAGGGAAGAAATTGAGGCGGGCATGCGTGTTGAAGCTTCCAATCCAGCAGAGAACGATACAGTGCCCTGCGTATGTGTATTTAACTAGATTAATCGCTATTTTATGAGACCAGACTCTGCTTCTGGTCTTTTTTTACGGAATTTTTCGGAGGAAAAAGAGGAAGTATCTGGTGCGATGTAGAAACTGTAACCTAAGTACTATTATGTCGAAAGTTCGCCGATTCAGGCAGATTGATAATAAGGTGGAGGTTGAAATGACAACTTCTCATACTGGCTGGATTAATTTTTTGCGTCAATATGGCCCCATACCTCGTAACGATAACATGTACGATGAAACCATTCAGAGAATTGTTAACAAAAAGAATATCAGTCCTATTCTGATTGATGCCAAGTATCTTAAGGAATTAATAGAGAATTTTCGATCAGAGCAGCCGAAGTCAGTTGTCTTAACAGGCACGGCCGGTGATGGGAAAACGTATCATAGCCGCGAGGTTTGGTTGGACCTGGGCGGTACGTACGAGCAATGGGAAATGCCCGGAAATATAAAGACTCTCCCAATAGAAAGCCATAAAACGCTCTACGTCATCAAAGATTTAAGTGAATTGGAGAACCATGAGCGTGAGTATTTAGTCCTATTTGCGCAAGCAATAAAACATCAACGGTCTGATGTCGTATTCTTAATCGCAGCCAATGATGGACAACTTATAGAAGCTTTAAAGCAGATCGATGAGCATTCCGATGCAGTTGGAATTCGGAAAGTTATTGAAGAGATGTTGGTAACCGAACAAAAAGAACACACCGAGTATGGAGTGTACTTATATAATCTTAGTCGAATTAGTGCTGCATGGGCTTTGCCACAGGTTATTGATGCGGTAATGAATCATTCGGGATGGCAGGATTGTAATCATTGTCAGTATCGTGATCATGAAGATATCCACCAGCGGTGTCCAATTTGGGAAAATAAAAAGAGGCTTGAAGATGTTGATGGCACTAAAACGATACGAGATCGGTTGATTGATCTTCTTGAACTATGTGAAATCAATGGCATTCATTTGCCTATTCGTCAACTGCTGTTGCTTGTTTCCAATATGATTTTGGGGCATCCGGATGTCAAAGACAAATTGATGAGATGCCAAGACATTCCTGATATCATTGAAAAGAGAACTACCGTAAAAGCAAGCATATACCGTAATGTATTTGGAGAAAATCTGATCGAACGCCGGCGAGAAGCTACTGTTGTTTTCAATACGTTAGGTCGATTCGGTATTGGTAATGAAACAAGTAACAAAATTGATAATATATTGATCTTCGGCAACGATGATCCGGAATTAAAAGATCTATATCAAGAGTTAATGCTTTCGGACCCATATTATGGGGCGGATACTACTTTTAAAATACAACAAAAAGCTTATTTAGAAGGTATCGCGGAGGATGGAGGAGCCGAATTTTTAGATTTGGTTCGTTCGCAGCGGCAGAGATTGTTTTTTAGTATCCCACGCGATAAGGAGAATGAATTGAAGCTTTGGGAATTGACTACATTCCAATATGCAGGAGAGTTCTTAACCAAAGTATATCGAGCAGTTCATCAGGGAGCAAAGCCTCCTTCACAAATCTTGTCGCGACTTGTAAGGGGATTGAATCGTATATCCACGGGGCTATTAACGAGAACTCAAGATAAGTTGATTTTGGCGACCTCTGGAAGTCACTCTCAGGCGAAGGTAAGCAAAATATTTGAGAGTTTTATTTCGGTCATGCGCGATCGAGGAGAAAGTGTGCAGGTAAAAGCAGATCCATCTGGGCGGCTCAATTTGGAAGTCAGTTTATCTTCCGACCCTGCGATTCCTGTTGTGAAATTACATCTTCAATTAATCCGCTACGAGTTTTTATCGAGAGTGGCGGAAGGGGCTCTACCAGGGAGTTTTTCCCGTGAATGTTACGAAGACATCCTTGCATTTAAGAGTCGTCTGTTAAAGCAGCTTGATGAAAGAAGAAAACAAGAACAAGAGCAAGATGATTTCGAGATAAATGACATGTCTTTCCACATCATTAAGTTAAATGCGGAAGGAGTCCTGGATAAAAAGACGGTGGAGGTGCTATTCTGATGCGCGATATACTGCCACGTCCATCAAAGATTGATTCCGATATGTGGGTAGACGAGGCGATTTGGGGGCATCGTCTCTATGACGAGCAAACCCCATGGCTCTGCTTCATGGAATTTTTGAATGTGCTTAATTCCGAAATGGAGGCGGGACGTGCTTTTGTAGAGTCAGTTCCCAATACCTTGTCGTACTCTCCGCAGTCCAGACTGTACTTGCGAAATATACTATTTAATAATCCAAGAATGGCGGTCATTGAGAGACAGTATCGGAATGATAATCGTGCTCAGTGGGAACGTTGGAAAGAATCAATGAGCAATAGTGCCGGGATTCCGAGTCCTGATTATGCGTATTTGGAAGAACGGTTTCCATTATTTGAAGATTTCAAAGAAGTAGTTGATTTTTTGTGTGTATCTACTATTGAAGGGGAGAACAATAAACGCTGGAGTTCACAGTTTGTGTTTCCATTCGGACCTGATTGTTTATATGAGGATCTAAATGTACGCGAAAATAATAATACTTCACAAGATCGTAGATTTTTTGCGCGAACAGGAGAATTGCTTTATCTTATGTTATCGCGTAGCGGTAAGGGTGATGAATTACTGTCTCACTTGAAACTGCATGTCTTAAACAAGAATACGAAATTCAATCGTCTTGTAGCCGCGCTTCAACCTAAAGACGATCTTTCCCATTCAACTTTTACCAAGCGGGAGGGCACTTACCTTCCCTATCTGTCGCTTCCCGAATATGAAACGCTGGCAGAAGATTGGATTTGCTTATTTAGATGCAATATTCCTGCATATGATGTTATTCCGTATTTAATTAACATCATGGGATTGCATATGTTACTGTATAGCCTCAATAGAGCAAAAGAAATTCTGGGTCAAACTGATAAAGCCACTTTCGTTACGGAGATTGTCGCGCCTAAAAAAACAATCATTCGTGAACTTTCAGCTGACTCTTTTAGCGAAAACCACAATTTATCTCGTTTTGCCGTTGAACACTACGTTCGCAGCGTACGGGAGACAGATGAATGGAAAGTTGCGGTTCAAGCGAACGACATATTGGAATGTCGAGATATACTCAAGGAGAAATTTAAGTGGCCTAAAGAGAACAAAGAACAAGAGTTTGATTATATTGAAACTTCAGAGGAACTCTTTAGTACACTGTTTGAAAATGCAATTAATCGGCATAAACAGCATTTGAATAAGTTCCACAATGTATGGAGTAGGGAAATTGGCCTTTCGTCTCGTCGAGGTAGTCGCAGATCGCGTTATGCACCACAAGATTTGCTGTTAAAATCGTTAGTCCTGTGTGTCGTTCCCACACGAATGGAGTATCAGGAGTTTTTAGAAAACCTATATACGAGATATGGCCTTATTATAGGGGATAAGCAAGCTGGGGCTTATATTCATAATGGACGAGCTGATCAAGAGGCGTTCGCTGAGAACGCGGCAAGATTAGAGCAACGGTTAGCGAGTATGGGGTTGTTGAAAAGGCTGTCTGATGCCTGCGCTTACGTAGAAAATCCTTTTGCGACCCGGGAGGAAGGATAACATGAATGAAATTGAACTTATAGGACGGGTGGCGACAGAATATTTCAGAAACCATCTTCAGGATGATGCATTGGATAATCCTGATGGAGTGGCGAGATTTTTACTTGATCGTTTGACAGGCGAGGTCGTTTCGAAAATATGCCTGAGTATTTTACAAGATGCTCATTTGAGTGCCAAAGTACAGATTAAAGTTCCAAAACAACTGGTGGAAGGTTATGATTTGCCTGATGATGTGAAGACAGAGTATAAGACTACATACTGGAGAAATGCACCATGCGAAAAAGCAGCTCTTGTACTTGCAAATACCAATGACGACCAGGGGCCGTCATTACGTGAGATTACCACAATAGGAGCGGGGGATTTAAAGGGTGTCCCGAAGATTTGGGTGGAGAGCGCGAGTCAGGACTTATTGTTGACCGATGAACAAAAGGGATATTGGGAGAAAGCACTTAAAGGTTTGCAAGAAGCAAATGAATGCAGTTTAGAGCAGTTTAGCGCTTATGTTGTATGGACGCGTCGTATCATGCTTACTGAAGGGTTGCCGCTGGTTAACGCGCTTGGGTGGGCTTTTCCTGCTTTGCGTATCCCACGCGACTCAGGTTATTTTGAAGCTATCTCAAGTAAGATGCTCAATCATCTGTCCAAGTGGAAGAAGATGTTTCAGGACGCGTTCAGCAAACGTGCCTGTTATTTGATTAAGCAAAATCCCAATCGACAATTGTTGGAAAGCGAATACTTGGAAGATATATTTGAGAAGAAGAAAGTTGATATAGCCGTAGAACATCATTCAACTGTTGAAGCGTATATTGAGTCGAAAGCTGGTTGGTCAGACGCCTCGGCAGAACTTGCCGCATTAGAATGGGAAAGAGACAACATTTACTTGTTGTTTAATGATGTTAAATTATTGAAGGCTCACTTGGCTACTCGCACGCTTCAGCATTTTGAAGATGAGTTTGCCGGTGTGTTATCTGAGGCTGAGAAAAGCTATTTGCATACTTTGGAGAAGCGGAAGATTACAGAGGCCAATGAAGAAGACCGAGATTTTTATGAACAGCATCGTCAGGAGTTAGAACTTGAGCGGTCATTAAAATCGGATTGGGATAAATTCGTATATGGCAAACCAATTGAGTGTGACGACTTCTTTGTAGGGATACTTGAGGCAGTAGAACGGTTATTTGCTCAATGCGAAAACACGAGTGGAGCTAAGTCGTTAAAAATTAAAACAACCAAAGGGAACGGCAAGAAAACATGGTTTGAATTAAATGAAGATATTGCGATGTATTTTTGTATTGCGTACCGCGGAATTGAAAAATTGACTAATCGATATGTTCATTGGGAGACCAATCGATTGTTTCAATATGATGAATTAATTGAAAGCAAAACGGAACCCAAGAAAAACACATCGACATCAAGATCTGCTTTGCAAATTGGTTTTGATGTTGAACTACAATATGCTGATTTGGCAGGTAACAGACAAAAAAATGCGGTTCGTATCGTTTGGAAAGGAAATCCGGCTGCGATTGGGATGGAACTTTACGACGACTTGAAACGTTTATCGGCCAACAGCTTTTCTTACTCCAATGTCGGCAAAAATCCCATTAGTAAAAAAGGTAAAATTCAAAACATCTCTTTGAATGATGTGGGTACTTTACAAGCTGTATATGGGCAAGATCGCGGTTCGTTGATTAGTTCTTCTAAAAAGTCCGAGGATCTAAGTAAACGTTTTAAGAATAATCTCAAGAAGGCTCTGTCAGAGGGGCTGGTCACTCCAAAAGGCTTTGAAGAAATAGAAATGAAATGGGAAGCGTTTAGCGTCCTTTATTCCAAAGCGATTATAGATTGGAAGAATGAAGGGATTTCGGCAGATTCTTTACTTGAGCAGTGTCACGCTTATGACCAGTTGCTTCGTAGTTTGCAGCTTCATGCTCAAGGTGACGTAAACAGGATTGAATTGTGGCATCTTGTGATGAAAATAGGCAATGTGCAAGTCGAAGGAAAGAAACCAATCTCCATCGTTGCGCCGTGGCATCCGATGAGACTAGCGGCGAAGGCTATTAAAGCGCGGCAGGTTAGTGGCCTCATTAATCATATTCTTGTTTCCAATGAGGTGGATTTTGGAGATTCTAAATTGTTTTTCTCTGATTTGCGATCCGAACTCCAACATCCTTACTATCCTGAAGTTGCCGTAGGGTTTGAAGGTCAGCAAGCTCATTTATTAACTGTTTCTGATACAATCAATGATTACAGTTTGATGGAATACCCGGTAAAAGAAGTCGAAGGGCAGGATACGAATGAAGATCCGCGAGAAGCAAGTGCTAAAGTATTGTCGCTGGTAAAAAGATACTTGGATCTGCAGCCGCATGAACGAACAAATTTAAGTATCGTACTGTTTAACTGTGATTCGACTCGGTTGCCGGAAACGATAGTGGGAGCATTAACATCTTTGTATGATCGCGAAGATGAAGTTCGCTGTCAGATCATTTTACGACATCGTGATGCGGATAAACTGAACAACCTCTACATGAAGATGATTGAAGGTGACGATATTGGTCCGGACACGTTTGTTGCTAGCGAAGTTTCTCGCGATTTCATGGCAAGGTTACGGATCGAAGTCATGGCTGATGCGGCACCTTTATCGGATACAAAAGACGGAAAACCGGCAGACATTGTATTTTTGCAAGATGTAATTTCACGGCAAGCAAAGTTGGTTTGGGTGGAAGATCAAATTGTAAATACCCCAATGATTCAAGAGCATTATCCACCCCGGTGGGCAAGAAGGCGCTCTTCGGCCAAAGACGACTTGAAGTCAACCGTGTATTTAACTTGTCCAAGTCAACCGGCAGTTGGAGTTACTTATTTGGCCACTCTGTATTCCATGATCAATAGCATCGATCCAAAGGAAGGCATGGTCTATTTACCTGCGCGGCAAATTACGTTCCAAAACGAATATGTTCGTGGAATATTTGATGAAGCTCATTCCCTCGGTGAATGGGTTGTCAATTATGATGATTTACTTGAACGGAGGCAATTGAAGAACCAGGGAGTTAAGGTCATTAAGTATCAACATAGTCGAACACAAGGACCAAACCTGATTGTCTCCTCGCGATCAAAGCTAAATTTGCTTCAAGTTCTCGTGAAAAGAAGATTAGAGTCCTTGAACTTGGGGCTGGATGACGAAACATTATTTCAATTAACAGAAAAATTTATTGACGAAGCCAATGGCATTTCCGGAGATATTGTCTTACGTGCTGCTAAACGGGGGGTATTTGCTGGAGAGCTGATTGGTGTAGTTTTAAGTAAAATGCTACTCCAATCAGAGTTAAAGGCATCTTCGGTCGGATGGTTCTTTCTGGATGATTATGCCTCGTGGCTTGGTCAAAAAGAAGAGCAAATCGCTGATATTTTGGCGCTGTGCCCGAAAGTAAAAGATGGCCAGCCATATTTGCAAGTGCTTGTGTCAGAAGCTAAGTATGTGGAATCAAAAAGCGCGGCTGAAGCGAAGAAAAATTCGCAAAAGCAGCTCCGAGATACGATTGTGCGGATGGAAAATGCTATCTTTGGTAGCCCAGGCAGACTGGATAGAGATCTGTGGCTGTCCCGTTTAGGTGATATGCTTAATGACGGGCTGGAGTTTACACAGAATGAAGGATTATCTGTGGAACAATGGCGTGATGGCATTCGTAATGGTTCGATCCCAATCGAGGTAAGAGGATATTCTCATGTTTTCTTATATACTCCCTCGGATTCAACGATGGAAAGTGAACAATGGCCGATCCAAAATACAACTCATGGCTATCAGGAGGTGTATCCTCGTGAACTGGTCAGGGAACTTGTATTAGCTTTTCATCGTGGAGAATCGATCATCAACATCCGGGAAAAGATCGGCGATCAGCGGCCATGGGAAACCTTTCATGCACAGCTTCCTGCGAGAAGAGTAAACTTGATTACTCCCGAAGAAGAAGCAGTTGTACTTCCTGTTTTCGCTGTTCAGGATGCGCCACAAGCAACATCAGAGGAACATACAACGGAATTGGAACGATCTGTAGGGGATCAAGCGAAATCGGAAAAAGTCAGTGAAGATGCAGAGGTTACATGGGCAAGTAAACAATTGTCCGAGTGGATCATGAATCATTTATCGGCAGAAAGTGAAAACGAAGAAATAGAAAAATGGGTAAATCAAACCGTCACGGTGTTAAGAGGAGCGTTAATTAGCTATAATCTTCAAGCTAAAGTATTGGATCATCGTTTAACTCCAAACGCAGTAGTCATTAAACTTAAAGGATCGGATCAACTGCGTGTTGAAGACATAGAAAAGAAGAAGTCACAATTGCTAACTACTCATGCGCTTGACATCATTAACATTATGGCGCAGCCGGGTGAAATTGTTGTTTCGGTTGCACGGCCAAATCGGGAAACGATAACACTTGGTGACATCTGGAAGTGCCGAGCAGTACAGTCCAACATTTCTGAAATGAACATGAGCTTCGTTGTTGGAATTAAAGAGGTAGATGGAGAAATATTATATCTGAATCTTGGGGGACCATTCGAAAAGTTGGAGCAGCACGCTCCGCATACATTGATTGCTGGCGCAACAGGAAGCGGGAAGTCTGTGCTTCTGCAAAATTTGATTTTGGATATCTGTGTGACAAATTCACCGGCTCTGGCAAAGATCTACTTAATTGACCCTAAATTTGGTGTAGACTATCAACACCTCGAAGAACTGCCTCATTTGGCAGAAGGGATTATTATTGATCAGCAACGAGCAGTTAGTGTGCTCGAATTCCTCGTTGAGGAAATGGATCGAAGGTACTTGGCTTTCCGTGAGCAAAAAGTTAATAGTCTAAAAGATTTTAATGCTAAAGTATCTGCTGAGGAGAAGCTTCCGCTGTTATTCCTTATTCATGATGAATTTGCGGAGTGGATGCTTGTTGACACGTATAAAAGCGCAGTTTCATCTATCGTTCAACGGCTGGGTGTGAAAGCAAGAGCAGCAGGCATCCATCTTATTTTCGCCGCGCAACGTCCGGATGCGAATGTCTTGCCTGTGCAATTACGGGACAACCTTGGAAATCGTTTGATTTTACGTGTTGAAAGTGTAGGGACATCTGAAATTGCGCTCGGTGAGAAGGGTGCGGAGAAGTTACTCGGCAAAGGTCATCTTGTTGCGCGATTACAGGGTGAGCCCAATCTGATTTTTGGACAAGTTCCGTTTATTGCAAGTGAGGGCATTGCTGAGGTGACTGAATTGATCAAAAGGGCATAAGTTTCTTTTTAGGCGATTGAAATCGAGGAAACAAACGAAAGAGATACACGGGGAGATTCTTGATGGTTCGCTGGGCACTGGAGCGACTGACTTGTCAGCAGATGCCGCAACGAGGCGACAGGAAAGAAAATCACTGGGGAATTCCTGGTGATTCACTGGGGACTGGAGCGACTGACTTGTCAGCAGATGCCGCAACGAGGTGACAGGAAAGAAAATCACTGGGGAATTCCTGGTGATTCACTGGGGACTGGAGCGGCTGACTTGTCAGCAGGAGCTGTGGCGAGGTGGCAGGCTAGAAAAACGCTGGGGAATATCTGGCGGTTCACTGGGCACTGGAGAAGTTGACTTGTCAGCAGAAGCTGCGGCGAGATGGCAAGCTAGAAAAACGCTGGGGAAATCCTGGTGGTTCACTGGGCACTGAGCGGCTGACTTGTCAGCAGAAGCTGCAGCGAGATGGCAGGCAAGAAAACGCTGGGGA